>NZ_VIKZ01000003.1:132534-165991 GCF_009711985.1 Dolichospermum sp. UHCC 0260
CCCTATTCCCTCTTCACCAGTGCAAAAATACTCCCGACGACAAAACCTCCAAGATGCGCCCAATAAGCGACTCCTCCCGTTTCTACACTCATATTAGCTGCTGCTTGGAGACTAGCAAAACCAGAAATGAGATTTTGCACAAAGAAAATACCAATAATTACTAATGCCGGAACATTAATTGTGGTGATAAAAAAACCTAAAAAGATTAAAGTGGTAATTCTTGCTTGAGGAAACCAGATTAAATATGCACCTAAAACTCCAGAAATTGCCCCACTTGCTCCCAAGGAAGGAACAGCAGAGTACATACCAATAAACCATTGACATAGAGCAGCTATAGCCCCACAGGTTAAATAAAACAATAGATATTTAAAATGTCCTAAGCGGTCTTCAATATTGTTACCAAATACCCACAAATAGACCATATTGGATATTAAGTGCCACCAACCTCCATGCAAAAATTGTGATGTAAATAAGGTTGTCCACTCTCGACTCCAGTTAATGGTTAATTCTTGCGGTATTACCGCATACAATTGAAAAAATTGTTCTAGTTGTAGACTTGACAAGTTTATTTCATGGAGAAAAACTAGGACATTCATTCCAATTAACCCATAGGTAAAATATGGAGTAATTCGGGTGGGGTTGTCATCGTAGAGGGGAAACACAAATATTGTTCCAAATCATCATTAATAGAACTATAACAGGAGTCAGGAGTCAGGAGTCAGGAGTCAGGAGTTCAGAAGTATGGCTAACGCCACGCTTCGCTATCAGGAGTATGGCTAACGCCACGCTTCGCTATCAGGAGTTCAAGAATGAAGAATGAAGAATGAAGAATGAAGAATGAAGAAAATTTTCCTCCTATGGGAATCATAAATGATATTTAAAAAATTTTAAGTAGGTAGGCAATGCCCACCCTAGGTATATTTCAAAAATCAAATATTATTCCTATGTTTCCTGTTTCCCCGTTCCCTAATTACAAAAGATTTGCTGATTCATAGAGTCTTCTGAGAATAGCTGTAATTTTAATTCCGTAGTCTAAATCCGCAGACCAGCGCCCTGACAATTGATGAACTGACGACGCAACTCCTCTAGTAACAAAGCGAAATCTAGGATCTACTTCTTGTTGGACTAAAGGTTCTAAACTGGCATAGGCTTTTAAATGTTGAATATGCGCTCTGACACCAATTCTGGCGCTGGGAAATGATGCTCCTTCCGCACCACCACCAACTGCACCCAAACCGGCAAAGTTATTTTGCTGGGATTTAATGTCAGTACCAAACCGTAAAAATCCAGTTTCTAAACACATTTGACAAAAAGCAATATCATGATTTATGCCTTCAATTGTTGCTTCTTCTCGATATAGTTTAGGAAGATCAGGAAACTGGGTAATGGCGGTTTCATTATTGGTTTTTATAAATAGTTGTAGCTGTACTTCTGATGTATTACCATTGGAGATAAGTTGCTCAATTTGTCCAGGACAAACTGTTGAAATTGAGCGTAATTTTACTGTGCGCGTGGCACTATCCCAATCAATAGAAATATGAGAATCTCGAAGTTCTACAGCTTTAATATACACTATTTGGCGATAGGTAATTCGGCGTAAATTAGCTAATTTGGAAATATCAATCCGTAACCGATCTACTAAATCAATTGGGATGTAAGCATTCCCATTAATTAATACTCCTTGTTCAGCGTAATTTTGTCCATTAATATTGATATTAATGCTAGAATAATTTTCGGTTTTTGGTTGTTGAGGATCATTTGCTTGACTCCAAGTAGTTAGTCCCTCCGCAATTCCGATGGCAAAATCACGACGACGACTTTGTAATAAAGCCCGATCTTCAGGACTGCTTAAAAAACCGACTTGTAGTAATAAAGCTCCAATCACAGTTTGACGACAAAATTGTAAATTACCCAAGCCGCTATCTGTATCTGGTTTCACTCCGCGATTTGGTAATTGGGGGACACGACGCAAAAGTGCCATTAATACCATTTCGGCATTTTGTTTGCGTTGGTCATTTTTGGCAATATAAAATGCACTTGCTCCCCGCACCGATGGACTATTAGCAGCATTGGCTTGAATTTCTAGCGCTACATCCTTGGTATTAGCACGAGCATTAATCCAAGCGATGGTTTGAGCCGCACTTAAATCATCAGGAACAGCTAAAACCTCTACGTTACGGGTGCGGAGTTCTGTCACTACCAAATCTCGCAAAAGAATCATTTCCTTTGCTTCCGTTGTGCCACCAGCGATCGCACCGGGGTCATTTTTACCCGCTTCTGTGCCACCATGTGCCGCAGAAATAAAAATCCGCCCCATTTTTACCTATTTCCGTTGCTAAGTCCCGGCAATTGCAATTCTTTGACACTCTCAGGGAGCCAAGCCACTGAGATTCTACTGACAGAATTAGATTAAGGGTTTAGCCCAATCCAATCTCGCTGCGACCGCCAAACGCCGCCTAGACGCTCAAAACAACTGCCAATCAAGGTGTCGAAATTGCGCTTACTTTTATTGTTTTCAGTGTTTTCAGAATCCATCACTAAGCCAAGACTCGGTACGCTCCACACCCTGCCATTACTCGCTCTTTCTTGTCAATACTGCCGTTAGGACTTGAACCTAACCGTTGTTTCATAGGAGCCGGGATTTCTCCGTACTAGGATGCTTCAACACATAGATGTTTTTTGTTCTTACTCACAATTTGATTCTAACATACCACAGGGATTAAAATCCCTCGTGTCGCTTATATCTCAGGGAGCCAAGCCGCGCTCGTTTTACGCTTACCGGATGCTCTTATAAATTAGCGATCGCTTCTGCAATTCTTCCAGACACAAAAGGTAAAATTTCCCGACTCTTAGCTTGTGCTTTCCCTTCCGTAAACACCACCAACAGATAAGGACGTTGATCTGGTAATTCAATATAAGCCGCATCATGGCGGACTGTGCTTGTCCAACCTGCTTTTGACCAGATTTGACTATTTTGAGGTAATCCACCGCCTAAGAAGCCTGTAACCTGGTCTTCTTCCACATCTTGGGGTAAGTCATCAGGGTTAATATTACGTTTGATTAAATTCATCATAGATTGCGATCGCTCACTAGAAACCGTCACCCCACCCACGATACTATGTAATAATCTCGCAGTGGCATCCGTCGTCACCATATTCCGATTTTCAAACATCTCCCCATAAAAAGCCCTTTCCCGGCCATAGGGACCATCACCCCAGGTTTTTTGACAGACATTAATTGCTTGCATTTCCTCCCACCCCAAGGACTGGTAATAGCGATTAATAATATTGCGTTGATATTTCCAAGTTTCAAAAGGCCCAGGACTTAACAGCGGACCAGAAGTAGTCCCACTGATGATATCCACAATTAAACTGGTAGCATCGTTACTAGAATCAACGATCATATCCGTCAAAGCCCGGTTTAATTCCCCCGAAGTTTGACTCATACCTTTTTCTAGCCATTCTTGTACCACCACCAAATAAAATAACTTCACCACACTGGCCGGATAAATCCGTTCTCCTCCCCGATAGCTAAAACCCCGCACCGGATGTTCCCAAAAAGCGTTAGGAGTCAGCGCACCACCCGTATTCACTGGTGCGGGAGGATCATAGACAACCCAAGTCAAAGCAATTTGATTTGCTGCTAAAGTGGGAAACTCTGCCCAAGTTGCCTCTACAATTTGATTACCGATATTTTCTAGTTGTTGATCTTGATTAAAAAAAACCATTTGTGAATAATGTCCTTATGGTATTCAGAGTCTAGTTTCTAGCTTGATTCTATCATTACCTGTATAATTGCTGAGGTATGAAATCTAATTAAACTCATTTTAGGTAATTTAATATGATATTTGATTTAACAAAACTTAATCAAACTTGCAATCCTCATAAAACTCTTGATCAACAAAATGACGAATTACACATTGCATAGACTTTCAAAACATCTTTTAAATTATTTCCCCAAAAAATGAGTAATCTAAAATTAGCACAATATCAATGTTTAACTAACTTGAATCTCTATGATTCTCCTGAATGTGTCCGTTTAGCGACCCAAGCCGCAACAGGACGACATTTACGAATAACATCAAATCATCAAGATACAGCAGTTGAAGTTTGTTTATGTGAAGATAACTATCCAGGATGGTTATCTGTTCCAGATTTGCAGTTTCTCCAACCCGCAGAAACAGTATATCAACCCCAATTCATCTCAACCGCAGAAATTCAACAACACATACCCACAGTTATCGCTTTTACCCAAGCAGCAAAAGCACAAGACAATTATTATCTTTGGGGTGGCACAGTTGCACCTAATTATGACTGTTCTGGTTTAATGCAAGCAGCATTTAAATCCGTAGGTATTTGGCTACCAAGAGATGCTTATCAACAAGAAGCTTTTACCCAAACAATTGATATTAAAGAATTACAACCAGGGGATTTAATCTTTTTTGGCACTCCTCAAAAAGCCACCCACGTAGGCTTATATTTGGGTAATAATTGCTATATTCACAGTTCAGGAAAAGATCAAGGACGCAACGGTATTGGTATTGACCAACTTTCGTCACAGGGAGACAAAGTTAGTCAGGCTTATTATAAAGAATTACGCGGTGCTGGTAGAGTTGTAAAAAGTTATGAACCACAGGTTAGATAAAATGAAAGATGATGAATGGTGGGATAATTTTCCTGCTGCTTTGAGACCAGCCTATGCCTTTGGGGAAGTTAACGAACCAATTTCACTCTACAAAGGCGAACTAGAAATTGAGAAAAATCAAAGAATCACCCAAGGAAATGGCGAAGTATATCTTAAATGGTTTCCCTATCCTCAAATTGAATTTAAGTTATCTAGCAATAGATCATTAATTGGTGATGATACTGGTGAGGCTAAACTAAAGCTGACAGGAATTCAAGGATTAGTGAAGGTTCGTATTTCAGAATTGAATAGAAATGTGAAATTTAACGAAATATTAAATCAAGTTGATGATTCAATACAAGTCAGGGGAAGACCAATAGAACCTATTATCATTGGTTCAGGAAATGATTTAGCATATATAAAGTTTCACTTAACCAACTTCCATGAATTATTTGGTTCTTGTTCTTCAGTATTTGTTTCAGAAGATTTCAGCAAGACTGTAATTCAAAGAGTTGTATTTGAGGCTGGGGTTTGGAGAGTAACTATAGATCAGCTTGAGCGTACAACAGTAAGTAAAATATTAAAGTCACTGAAATTTCAAGGAGGTTATGGCGTTACCCATGTAGGAAAACTTGAAAGAAATGATCAAACAGTTTTCGCAGCTAATGAAGCGCGTGATTTCTTAGAAGCTTTTTCCTATTTTCTTTCATTTGTCCGAGGATTTCGAGTTTCTCCAACTCTTCTAGTAGGCTACAATGTGACTGAAGAGGAAGTGTGGAAAGAGTGGACTTCATCAAATTCAGATTCTTGGAAATCAGTAGATTCCTGGGCTTGGGGTGTGCCTGGGACAAGCCTTAAAAATGCTTTTCCGGGTTTTTGGCAATGGTGGCAAGATTGGGGTAAATCAGCAAAATTGGCTATTTATTGGTATTTGCACAGTAATAGAAATGCAGGTGGTACAGAAGGCTCAATTGTTTTGGCACAAGCTGCTTTAGAACTTTTATCATGGGTTGAATTGGTGGAAAAGGGCAGTATTACTGAAAAAGATTTTAATAAAGGAGGGGGATTCAACTCAACTTCAAGAAAAATAAATCAGCTTCTTAAAGAATGTGGTATTCCGCAGGATATACCATCGGAGTTTATTGAATTAGCAGAATTTGAAAGCCAGCTTCATCATAGTAATCATAATGGAGCTTATGCCTTTGTTGAATTACGAAACAGTATTACCCATTCAGCCCCTGAAAATCGCCACAGATTTACTAATACTAGCGCTGAAGCTATAGAAGAAGCTTGGATACTTGGGCTATGGTATGTCGAGATGGTGATCTTAAAGCTATGCGACTATAATGAGTCTTATTTCAACCGTATACAAAAAGAAGGCTATTCTGGTGATTTAAAATACGTACCTTGGAAATAATTTGACTCTACTCTAAACAATTTCTAGAGGACAATAGGACGCTATTAGCAATAAATACTTACTAGAAACTACCATTATTTCTAATACACGCTATAAAGTGAATATTTTTTTATTTGCAATTCCTCAACCATGTAAAATTAACCATCAGTTATCAACTATCTAGCAATGACCAATCACCAATCACCAATCACCAATCACCAATCACCAATTACCAATTACCAATTACCAATTTTAGATGTATCTGTAGTTGTCCCTATTAAAGATGAGGTGGAAAGTTTACCTTTATTACTAGCAGCCATTTCTACGACTCTCACCGCTAGTGAATTGAATTATGAAATTATTTGTGTAGATGATGGTTCTAGTGATGGTACAGCAGAATTCCTCAAAGCACAAGCCCAAACGCGCACTGATTTAAAAGCGATCATTCTGCGACGTAACTATGGACAAACTGCAGCTATGTCTGCGGGTTTTAATTATGCTACAGCTAAAGTAATTGTGACTTTAGACGCTGATTTGCAAAATGACCCCGCTGATATTCCCATGTTATTAGCAAAGCTAGAGGAGGGTTATGATTTAGTTAGTGGTTGGCGGCAAAATCGTCAAGATGGGGCATTAAATCGGTTGCTTCCTTCTAAAATCGCCAATTGGTTAATTCGTCGGGCTACAAGCGTCTATATTCATGATTATGGTTGTTCTTTGAAAGCTTATCGATCTGAATTGGTTGCAGATATGAATCTTTATGGAGAACTACACCGCTTTTTACCTGCATTGGCATATATTGAAGGGGCGAGAATTACAGAAGTACCTGTCCGTCATCATGCGCGACGTTTTGGACAAAGTAAGTATGGCATATCGCGGACGTTCCGGGTATTGATGGATTTATTAACTATTCTGTTTATGAAGAAGTTTCTCACCCGTCCCATGCACGTTTTTGGGCTATTAGGCTTAATTTCTATGGTTTCTGGGGGAGGAATAGGTATATATTTGACTGTTATCAAATTGGCTTTTCATGTAGATATTGGTAGCCGTCCTTTATTGATTTTGGCAGTGTTGCTGTTAGTAACAGGAGTACAGCTATTTTGCTTCGGTCTTTTGGCAGAATTACTGATGCGGACCTATCATGAATCTCAAGGACGACCAATCTATCGGGTGCGGGAAGTTGTGGCGAAAAATGTTAAGTAACGTAACAATAGAGAAATAATACTTTTTGCATTATTGCATCTGCCGTGAAAGCCTTTGATACTTTTGACGCTGAACTGCGAAAAAACCTGCTCATGTTATTTGCAGCGGGTTTGTTTTTCTGGTCAGGTTTGGCCTCGTTATTGCCTACCTTACCCTTATATATTGAACATATTGGTGCAAGCAAACAAGAAATTGGCATTGTTATGGGTAGCTTTGCCATTGGGATGTTGCTATGTCGCCCGTCAATGGGGGCTTTAGCAGATATACGAGGACGTAAAATAGTATTATTGATTGGAATGTCCGTGGCAGCGATCGCTCCTTTGGGATATTTATGTGTAAAATCAATTATCCCCCTCATGGTAATTCGTACCTTTCATGGCATTAGTATCGCCGCTTTTGCCACAGCTTACATTGCCCTAGTCAGCGATTTAGCACCAGAACACCGTCGCGGTGAAGTCGTCGGTTATATGAGTTTAGTTAATCCCCTGGGAATAGCACTTGGCCCTGCTATCGGGGGATTTTTGCAAGCAAGTGCTGGTTATACTCCGTTATTTTTATCATCTGCGGCTTTAGGTGGCATGGGTTTATTATGTATAATCCCCATTGTCAATCCACCTATTATCACCAAACCACATAACAGCAAAAATGATAACTTTTGGCAAATATTAACTAGTCCTCGCGTGCGAATTCCGGCTATTGTCTTATTGCTGAGTGGTTTGACTTTAGGTAGTTTGCATACTTTTATCTCCCTATTTATCAAATCAACCGGCGTTGATTTAAATCCAGGTTTCTTTTTCTCTGCTGCCGCTGTCTCCAGTTTTAGTTGTAGATTATTTAGTGGTAAAGCTTCTGATAGATATGGTCGGGGTTTGTTTGTCACCATGAGTTTAATAGCTTATACACTCTCTATCATCTGCGTTTGGCAAGCAAATAACTCTTTCATGTTCTTATTAGGAGCATTGATGGAAGGTGCTGCTTCTGGTACACTCATTCCCATGATTTCTGTATTAATGACAGATAGGGCTTTACCCCACGAACGCGGGAGAATATTTGGTGCTTCCTTAATGGGATTTGATATCGGTTTAGCTATAGCTGGTCCAATTTTTGGGACATTTGCCGAAACCCTGGGTTATCGGAATATGTTTGGTTTGACTACGGGTTTAACTGTGATAGCCATGATCATCTTCCTTACCCAGTCTAGTCGTAATATCCCTCAATCTCTACGTTTTGCCTTTGGTCGCACAGAAGATATCTATGCTGTGAAATAATATCTTCAAAAATTAGATATGGATTATCAACAACCCTTGTAGAGACGTTTCATGGAACGTCTCTACGATATTTGTCACCAAATCTCTGTTAGAAACTACCAAATAAAAAAATATCCCAAAACTGACGCAAAAACCTGCTCTATTTCTTCTTTCTCTGTGTTCTCTGTGCCTCTGTGGTTCGTTTATTCAACCCATTAAAAATGCACAAACTCCAAAAAAGGAACCTGTGCATTTTTAATTATAAAATGGGCGAGGAGGGATTCGAACCCCCGACACCGTGGTTCGTAGCCACGTGCTCTAGTCCACTGAGCTACACACCCTTGACCCACGAATTTAATAATAGCACATACTTTCCCAATGACGCAAGCTAATTTTTCAAATTCTTTTCCACTAACCCATTTGGATGCCCAAGGAGAAGCCCAAATGGTTGATGTATCCGGCAAAGTCGCCACCATTCGCCAAGCTGTAGCCACTGGTAGGGTGCGAATGTTACCTGAGACGTTCGCCGCTATTCAAGCCGGTAACACCCCCAAGGGGGACGTTTTAGCAACTGCTAGGTTAGCGGGAATCATGGCTGCTAAACAGACAGCAAACTTAATTCCGCTCTGTCACCCCTTACCCTTACAGAAAATCACTGTGGAGATTATCCCCGATGCCCAACTACCCGGTTATCAAATTGATGCCACTGTCAAAACTAAAGCGGAAACTGGGGTAGAAATGGAAGCTTTAACAGCGGTGTCTATTGCTGCTTTAACTTTATATGATATGGCTAAAGCGTTAGAAAAGACGATTCAGATTGAAGCGATTCATTTAGTTAGTAAAACAGGTGGAAAGTCTGGGAATTGGGGATAGTTGACATTTGTTGAATAAATCAGTACACTATTATTTGTTAGGACATTTGCCGTACACCAAAGATTTACACATCACATTTATTGTGTAGAAAGTATCATGACTCACTCAGTGGCTAGAAACAGCCCAGAAAAATCCTTGCGTTCCAAATCAGAAAGATTAGAAGCCCGTGTCAGTCCAGAGAATAAGGAATTATTCCAACGTGCGGCTGATATTCAGGGACGAACACTCACAGATTTTGTAGTTAGCAGTCTTGTCAGTGCTGCAAACCAGATTATTCAGGAAAATGAAATCATGATTTTAAGCAGAAAAGACCAAGAAATTTTTGTAGAAGCACTGCTTAATCCACCAGAACCCAGCGAAAAGTTACGGCTTGCGGCTCAACGCTATAAAAAGAATATGGGTGTATAAGTGCAGTTAACAGATAATTTTGATGCTTTTAATCATTATTTAATAGAGCCGCTAGGAAAAAAGCATAACCGGGCGGCTTTTTGTTCTGGTGTTGATAAACTAGATAAATATTTCCAAGCACAAGCTGGGCAAGATGCACGTAAACGGACAGCAGCCCCATTCGTTTTAGTAGAAAAAAATTCTGGTTTAGTTGCAGGTTATTATACATTATCAGCAACACGTATTAAACTAGGAGAATTGCCCATAGAAATCACGAAAAAACTCCCAAAATATCCTGAACTTCCTGCTACCCTTTTAGGTAGATTAGCCGTTGATCAAAATCATCGTCAAAAAGGTTTGGGGGAAATGTTGTTAATGAATGCCCTAGATCGGAGTTTGCAAAGTGAAATTGCGACAATTGCGGTAGTTGTTGATGCTAAAGATGATCAAGCCCGTTCTTTTTATGAGCATTATCAATTCATTTGCTTTCCTGATTATTCTCATCGGCTTTTTTTGATGATGGAAACGATAGCTAAGATGATCAATTCAGATTAAATAAATTTACTCAAAAACTACCGTTCTATTTCCATAAACTAAAACGCGATTTTGTAAATGCAATCTTACCGCTCTAGCTAATACAATTCTTTCTAAATCTTTACCTTTTCTAATTAAATCATTCACCTCATCTCGATGACTTACCCGCACTACATCCTGTTCAATAATTGGACCTGCATCTAAGTTAGGGGTAGCATAATGGGCTGTTGCACCAATAATTTTTACTCCTCTTTCAAAGGCGCGATGATAGGGATTAGCACCAATAAATGCAGGTAAAAATGAATGATGAATATTAATAATTTGCGGGAATTTTTCAATGAAATCTGCGCTAACTATTTGCATATATTTTGCTAAAACTACCAAATCAATTTTGTATTCATGCAGTAATTCTAGTTGTTTAGCTTCTTGTTCTTGTTTATTGTCTTTAGTAATGGGTATGTAATGATAATCAATGCCAAATTGTTCAACTACTGGTTGTAAATTGGGATGATTACTCATAATTAACGGAATTTCTGCATGAAATTCTTTAGCGTGATATCTCCAAATTAAATCAAATAAACAATGATCTTGACGACTTACCCAAATAGCAATGCGGGGAAGAGTATCAGAAAAGTGTAATTCCCATTTTGCATTTAAAGATTGAGCAATAGCATTAAAAGCGGGAGCAATTAAATCTTTTGGTAAATTAAATCCTTTTAATTGCCATTCTATGCGAGTTAAAAATAATCCAGCTTCAAAATCTGTATGCTGATCTGCATGAGTAATATTGCCACCATAATCATAGATGAAATTGGCGAATTTGGCTACCAATCCCTTTTGATCTGGACAAGAAATTAATAAAGTTGCTGTTTGTTTTGTCATTGAAAATAAGAAATAATAATTTTTGCTATTTGAAATCTCGTTCCCAGTCTCTGACTGGGAGTGCTATCACAGAGGCTCTGCCTCGACTATAATTGAGAGCAGAACCTTCTAGAATTGCCCCGACTATAATGAAGGCAGAGCCTTCTAGAATCCATTCTTATACAGAGTATGGGAACGAGATTATACATTATTTATTTGTAGGAGTTGGGGAAGGAAGATTAGGTAATGGTTGTATATCAATCTTTTCTGCTGGTTGTTTCCATTCAGATATGTCTCGATTGACTGCATTTACAAAATCTTTAGACACTAACAATAAGTTCATATTTTTGTTACTATCAGCTTGAGCATATAAAAATTGATTATTAAAATCACCTTTACCTAAAATCAATTGATGGCTTTGTTGATTTTTTAGTTTAATATCAATAGTTGCTACAGGTTTATCTAAACCAAATTCTGATAATTCAGCGGATGAAATTAATACTGTTCTTTCACTTTTTCCTTTAACTAATAAATCCATTAAGTAAGAAACAATTGCATCATTTGCTAGTGCTGATATGGGAGATTTGATTTCCCATTGGGGTTTTTCAGATGTATTTCTTTTTTCTAGTTGTAATGTTGTCTCCTTGATTTTAATTGTTAAAGATTGGACATCATCAGCGGTAAAAGCGAAAATTTTCTGTTTTTGGATTTTTATTTCTGTTTGCTGATTTTTTCCTTTGATTTCATGAAAGTAGACAAAACTACCCAAACCCAGGGCTAAAAGTATTAAAATCAAAGTTGTTTTTGGCAATTTCATATTGAATGTTAATTAATAAATTACCTAATTAGTGGGAAATTAAAACTGCTTCTCGCCATTTTTTCACTGAGTTAATTATATAGATGCGATTGCTATATTTTAACATTTCTATTGTCATAATTTCTTCTCTAATTTTACCTTGGTCAAGTAAATTAGCGCGAAAAGTTCCGGCTAACAAACCACATTTTACCGGGGGTGTCAGCAATTCTCCATTTAACTCCACCACAATATTACCAATAGAGGTTTCTGTAATTTCACCTCTTTCATTCCACAATAAAACATCATCACAATCAGGAAAAGCGGCTTTTGCTATTTCATAAACTTGGCGATTAGTCGTTTTATGATACAAAAATATATTAGTAGAGTCAACAGGTGTGCAACACATACCTAATTTGACTAGTTCTTGATTTTTCACAGGAGATAAAGACATAGTTTGATATGTAATCTCACCATCAGAATTTAACAGTAATCGCACTTTATAAGCTTGATTTAAAAATGATTCTGCTAATTTATTAAGTTGAGTTTTTAGGCTATTTATATCAACACTAAAATCAAAGTAAATTGCTGAATTTTTCAAGCGTTGTAAATGATAATCTAAGACAAAATAACCATCATGAGCTTGCCATAATATTGTTTCTAAAAGTGAAAAATCTGATTGATTTAATGAGAAACAATCATGAATTACTAATTGATTTTTCATCGGCGTTTCCACCAAATCACAAAACCTGTTCCTAAACCAATTAAAGGTAATACAAACACGGCAGCTATTGTTAATAAGTTAGCCTGAAGAGTTGAGATAACAATCCGGCGATTTTTTGGTTCTTTAGGACGAATTGAAAGAAGTTGTTGATCTTGTTGACTTAGCCAACTAACTGAGTTTAAGAATACATCTCCATTTAATTGTTGTTCAAATAAACCATCAGCGGCAAAATTTGAGTTTCCAAATACTACTAATCTTGACTCTTTCGCAGTAGGTTGAGAATTTGTGGAAATTGGACTTGGTGAATTTGTGGGAATTGGACTTGGTGAATTTGTGGGAATTGGACTTGGTGAAGTTGTGGAAATTGGATTTGGTAAAGTTGTGGGAATTGGATTTGATAACTTTCTAGTTAATGCTACTCCTAAAGTTAAAGGTCCTTTTAAGTCTTGACCTTCATTAAATTCTAATTTTTCACTTTTCTGATCACTTTCTGCCCAACTGCTAGGGTAGGGTTTGGTTTTCAATAAAGCCATAGACTCGATACCAGGAACAGGATCAATTTCCAAAGGACGAGTTAAGGGATATACAGAAATATTTTTCCCAAAATCTTTAGTAATAGGATGTTGTCCATATTCTGTTACTAAGATAGCAGCGGGTCCTAGTTGCAAATTTGCCCCAGAAGTGTCAATGGCCAAACGATTATCTAAACGCACACCCCAATCTTTTAAAATAGTGTCTATTTTCGGGTTGGTATTAGGATCAATCATCAATAATAAGTTACCACCACGATTAAGATAATTTTGTAAAGCTATGACTTCCCCTGTCAATAATTCTTTCTTTGGTCCAGCGACAACTATAACAGTAGCATCATCAGGAACTTGTGGCTGTTCTGCTAAATTTAAAGCTGATGTTGTCAAGTTTTTATCGGTTAATCCTTGAATTGCTTGGGAAATTGCTCCTTTACTAGCTGTAAGTGGATGTTCACCATGACCTTGAAGAAAGTAAACTTTAGCAGTTGTAGAACTGGTAATTTGTTGTAAACGAGTAGTTAATTTTATTTCTGACAACCGTTCATTTTCATTAATTATCTGGACTAATTGCCGTTTGTTTTGAAATTCAAGATAAACTTCACCATAATCTTTAACACCAAATTTTTCTGCTATTCCTGGCTTTAATTGAGGATCAAGATACTCAAATTTAAATTTATTACTTTGACGATGATAGTTATCTAATAATTCTCGATCTTGAAGATTTTGTTCTTTACTGAATAACCAAACTTTCATTGTTTGGGGTAAATTACTCACTAATTCCCTGGATTGAGGGGATAGAGTAAATAATTGACTATCTGTTAAATCTAGCCGCAAATGATAGCGAATACCTAAAAAATTAATTAATCCCAAGATAACTAATACTGATAAAGTAGCGACTAAAGCATTAGTACCAGATTGGGTAGAACGTTTTTGCCACCATTTACTTTGTTGACTTTGTATTATTATCCATAGGCTACAAATTACTAGACCTAGTATGGTTAATAATAAAGGGATTATTCCCCATTTTTCTGATATTAAACCAATGGTTAAGCCAGCAGCTAAAAAGAATGGTCCGAGCCAAAATACAAGTTTCCAAAGTTTATTTTTATTCATTAGGGAACGGGGAATAGGGGGAGTAGGGGAAGTAGGGGAAGTAGGGGGAGTAGGGGAAGTAGGGGGAGTAGGGGAAGTAGGGGAAGTAGGGGAAGTAGGGGGGAGAAAGAATTTTCCCAATGACAACTGACTACTAACAACTGACAACTAACAACTGACTACTGACGTTGAAACCTAAGTGCATCAATTGATTGGGCAGTGAGAAAAATACCTAAAATAATGTAACTGGCAAATAAAATCAAGCCGCTAGTATCAAAAATTCCTTGAATCAGAGTGTTGTAATGTTTAAGCAGAGATAGATGACTCACGGCTTCACCAATTGGTCCAGGAATGGCTTTGGCAATTAAATCAATGAATAACAGCAAAATCACGACGGCAAAGGTAAGAACAGCCGATAAAATTGTACTGTCTGTTAATGAGGAAATAAACATTCCTAAAGACAAAATCGCTGCTGCTAGTAAGAGTAATCCTAAATGACCAAGTAAGGGAATTATGGGTGATATGGGTGGATTGGAACTAGATAAAGCGATCGCTTCCAATCCTATTAATGGTAAAATCATTGTCAAGAAAAATGTTAATACCCCTAATAATTTACCCACAGCCACAGCCCAATTGGTAATTGGTGATGTGGCTAATAGTTCCAAAGTTCCTCGTTTGCGTTCTTCAGCATAGAGTCCCATTGAGAGAATAGGCAATACAAATAACATTAACCATCCCATTCTATCTAAAAATGCCCGCACAAATTCATAGGGAACATCTATTGTTGGGACGGGAACTCCCATTTGTTGCCCTTGGAAATCATAGCTAGAAACTGTGACTAAAATTCCTTCTGGTCCTAACAAAATCATCACGAAAAATAAACCAGCTAAAAACCAAAATGCACTAGCTATTCCATAGGCTAATGGGGAAACAAAATAACTCTGTAGTTCTCGACGATAAATGGCAATAATATTGGCGATGACTATACCCATTTATGCAGTTTCTCCTTCTTCGATTTCTGAAGTTATCTCTGGTGGTAAATGCTTTTCTGCTGTAGTTAATTCTAAGAAAACATCTTCTAGTGTGGCATTTATTCGCCGCATTTCATATAAATCAAATCCAGCCCGAATTAAAGCCGCAGTAATTTCTTTTCCTGGTTCTGTTCCTGGCTGTAATATGACCCGTAAGCAAGTATGATTTTCTGATAATTGCTGATGGTTAGGCATTAATTCTACTAAACTTACACCGGATATATTTTGCAGCATTTGTTTAGCTAAAGCTGCTTCTCCGCCGATTTCTAACTCATATCCTGCCCCAACTGTTAACTGTGTCATTAAATTTTCTGGGGTATTAGTTGCAACTATTTCCCCCCGATTAATAATGGCAACTCGGTTACAGGTCATACTCACTTCTGGGAGAATATGAGTAGACAAAATTATAGTGTGTGTTCCTGCTAAACTTTTAATTAAGTTCCGCACTTCGATAATTTGCCGGGGATCAAGACCAACTGTAGGTTCATCAAGAATAATAGCTGGGGGATCATGAACAATTGCTTGGGCAATCCCCACTCTTTGCCGATAGCCTTTAGAGAGTTTGCGAATAATGACTTTGCGCTTGTCTTCTAAGTTACAGCGCTTAATGGCTGCTGTTACTTTTGTTGGGCGATCGCCTGAAGAAACTCCCTTAATCCGAGCAACAAAGTGTAAAAACCCTTCCACCGTCATCTCTGGATATAATGGCGGCGTTTCCGGTAAATAACCAATTCGCTGCCGCACCAACAGAGAATGATCATGGACATCATAACCCGCAATCTTCACTGTCCCACTGGTGGCAGGTAAATAACCGGCTAAAATTCGCATAGTTGTGGTTTTACCAGCCCCATTAGGACCCAAAAACCCCAAAATTTCCCCCGGTTCTACGCTAAAGGTAACATCCGTAATTGCCGTTGTCGAACCGTAAATTTTACTCAGATGCTCAACTTCAATCATTTGCCCAATCACCAATCATGAGAATACCCACATAATCTTAGCTTCTGTTCCCTGTTCCCTGTTCCCTTTTTTTGCAATAATTCAGAATATAGAAAAATTTTTACGTAGATTATTCAAATACATAAGACTTTAAGGAAAAGGTATGGAAGGGAATGAGACAGAAAAAATTCGCCATTTATTAGTTGTCCAAGATCCAAAAGGGCAGCGCACTCTTCCCTTGCTAGAAGCAACATACTCTCTAGGAAGGGATTTAAGAAATGCTATTGTTCTTTATTCTCCGTCTGTATCCAGACAACACGCGATTTTATTAAGGGTAACAATCCCCAATACTGATCAATATGGGTTTAGGATTATTGATGGTAACTTCCAAGGGAAAAAAAGCACTAACGGTTTATTTGTAAATGGCCATAAATGTCTTCATCATAATCTTCAAAATGGAGATGTTATTGCATTTGATAGTCACACTCAAGCTAAATACTATGTAATTACTAATCTTTCAGAGCAAATATTTTCTGAATCTTGTCAAACTGGTGACTTGTCTAATTTCCTTTCTGGCAAGGTAAATTCTCTTTCTCACGTTAGCAAAGCTATTATGGAAAATATTAATTTTGAAGCTGCTAGTGAGACGGCTTTAGCCCGCCTAGCTTCTTTTCCTGAACTTATTCCTAATGCTATTATTGAAATGGATTTAGCAGGAAGAGTAACATATGTAAATCCGGCAGCAGTGGACAAATTTCCGAACTTGAGGCAGATAGCTCAGGAACACCCAATTTTGACCCAATTATTAACAGCAGTTAAGAATCAAGTGCAAAATTCCTTTGTCCGGGAAGTAACAGTTGGTAACCAAATTTTTGAACAATCTGTTCATTACTTACCTGAAAGTAATTTAATTAGAACTTTTATTATTAGAGAAATTACTGAGCAAAAACAAGCTGAACTAGAACTAAAACAACGCGATCGCCTATTACAAGCAGTAGCGGAAGCGGCAAATTATTTATTAGCAGAAATGAACTATGATCTAGCTATCGAAAAAGCACTGGCAGCATTAGGAGAAGCTACCAATGTAGAACGAGTTTATCTATTCCAAAATCATCCCCATCCAGTGAGCGGAGAAATGTCCATTAGTATGCAGTGTGAATGGATTAAATCTGGTGCAGAAACTTCCCACTCCCATTGGCAAAATCAGTCTTATCAAACCCCTGGATTAGAACGGTGGTATAGCAAACTTTTTCAAGGTGAGACTATTAGCGACTTTACCCAAATATTTTCCCCGGAGGAACAAAAACTGCTTATGGGAGATAATATTAAATCCCTTCTATTTGTACCGCTAAGATTAGAAACACAGTTCTGGGGCTGTTTGGGTTTAGTTGAATGCAAATCAGAGCGTTATTGGTCAAAGCATGAAGAATCTAGCCTGATCACAATGGCCGCAAGTATTAGTGGCGCTCGTCAACGTCAGCAAGTAGAGGAAAAGATCCGCTATCAGGCCATGCACGACTTACTGACTGGACTGCCCAATCGGTTACGATTCAACGATATCCTCAACCAAGGCATCCAAAAAATAATTCAGCAAGAAGAAAGTATTGCCGTGATGTTCCTGGATCTGGATCGCTTTAAAATTATCAATGATACTTTGGGGCATACAGTCGGAGATGATTTATTAAAAATTGTCGCCCAAAGAATCAGAGACACAATTAGAATTGAAGATGTTGTGGCTCGTTGGGGTGGTGATGAATTCACTATTTTCTTACCACGAGTAACTGAAATTCCACCCATTATCCAAATAGCTAAAAATATTCTCCAGACTTTAGAAGATGCTTTTTATATTAACGGACATGAACTTTATATTAGTTCTAGTATTGGCATAGCCCTATTGGGTAAAGATAGTCCTGATGCCGAAACCCTCATTCAACACGCAGACGCGGCGTTATATTATGCTAAGAATCAAGGCAGAAATAATTACCAATTTTATAAAGAATCTCTCAGTCAAAAAAATCCCGGATTATTGAAGTTAGAAAAAAATTTACGCCATGCCATAAAACGCGAAGAATTGATGGTTTACTATCAGCCTCGTGTTAATATTACCACGGGTAAAATTACAGGCATGGAGGCTTTATTGCGTTGGAATCACTCAGAAATGGGTGTAATTTCTCCCGCTGTTTTTATTCCTCTAGCGGAAGAAAGCGGTTTAATTATCTCTATTGGTGAATGGGTATTACGTCAGGCTTGTATACAAAATAAAGCTTGGCAAGATGCAGGATATCAACCAATTACAATTGCCGTTAATCTTTCTCCTCGGCAATTTCGCCAACCTAAGTTAGTAGAAATATTAACTGATATTTTAACAGAAACTCAACTAAAACCAGAATTTTTAGAATTAGAAATTACGGAAACTACAGCGATCGCCGATATCAATTTCACGACAACTGCACTCCAAAATTTAGCAGAAATGGGGTTACTTTTGGCCATTGATGACTTTGGTACAGGCTATTCTTCCCTAAATCGCTTAAAAGTCTTACCATTCCATAACTTAAAAATTGATCAATCTTTTATCAGAGAACTAACTACAGATCCAAAAGTTGCTCATATTATCCAAGCGATAGTTACCCTAGGACAATCTTTAGGATTGAGATTAATCGCTGAAGGTGTAGAACATCCCGCAGAATTAGAATTTTTACGCTCGATTCACTGTGATGAAGTCCAAGGATACCTATTATATCGTCCACTGTCAGTTGAACAAGCTACAGAAGCTTTGAAAAATGAAAATAAATAGTTATAGGCGGCAGGCAAAATTAATTATATAAAAGATTTGGATTTAATGTAGGGGTAGCGCCCCCGTGCCTACCCCGTGCCTACTAAAATAAGTGAAAAGATAACTTAGTCAGGAACAGATGAAATCATGAGAGTTTGGTTTGTATGCTTTTTTGTTCTGTTTGCATTCGCAGAGTTTTTTAAGTGGTTACAAGGTTTTTCTGTCCCATTACCAATATATATTTTAGGGGGGGCATTTTTAGCTGTTGCCTCTAACTATGATCAGATTTTTGGTTATAACCTCAGCAATATTTCTACAATCAACCCGGTGGAAGTACCCCAGGAAATACCTAAGTTGGAATCAGCAGCAAATTCAACCCTAATTTCTTTAAAGACTTTCAATTAAAAAAATATCCCAAAATTTCTTGTAGTGCGGGCATACTATGGCTAACGCCACGCTGCGCTATCGACAAGCTCAGTACAAGTCTTGCCCGCTAATAATAAAAGGACGATGTTAGATACTGGCTTTACAGGTTTTCTAGCAATTAATAAACAAGATTTAGAAGGACTATATTGGCAATTTCTTCGTAAAAAGGTGGTTGGAATTTTTGCCTTTGGTGGTGAATTTTCAAGCTGGTATTTTGACTTTGGGATAATTACAATTAGCTTATTAAGTAGCTAATGTCTATCTACATCAACAGCTTCAGATTCAATTTTATTAACCTCTTCTCCGATTTGATAGGTAATTATTAGACCTGTCCGAAAATTTAAAAAGCAGTCTGTGTCTGGCTTTGAGGATGTTTTCATGTCAGCCAGACTTGATGTAATTATGAGGGCTAGAGATAGTTACTGTTAGTATAGCCCGGAAAAAATGCTGATGGTTATTTCATAATCTGCATACTTTTAAAACACATCATAAATTTGGTAAAATTAGAGAATCAATTCGTAACCTAACTAATCCACAAATCGTCAGTATTACTTTTTCATAAGTATCTTTATGAAGACGAAATCTTTCTGATGCTATGCGAAAAATCTTAATAATTCTTATGATATGCTCTACAAAAATTCGTTTACTAGACAGTTTTTTGTTTGCCTCTTTCTGTTCATCTGTTAATTCTTTATTCCTGGGCTTTTTCTTAGGTGTAGTCATATTATCTCCACCTATATAAGAGGATGTTTTAAAAGTTTTTAATGTGTAAACAGACCCCTCTCCAAACCTCTCCCCTACCAGGGGAGAGGCTTTAAAACCCCCATTCCCTTGTAGGGAAGGGGGGAAGGGGGGTTAGGTTTTTGGAGATTATGGGTTTCATATAATACTTTTCAAACAACCTCTAAGAGACCTTTGGTTCTTTTTGTTAATAGTTTGAAATTCTTTGAGAGTTTTAACCATTTTCTTAAAAGTCTTTCTTCTCACTCCAAAGCGACGCTTAAATGCTCTTGGTTTTAGTTGTTGGATGGATTTATAGTTCATTTTTTCATCACCTCAGATTCTGATAATGACAGAATTTGATTTTATCTTTTTTTGGTGATGTTTTTTCTGTCAGACGTTCCGCGATTACAACTATCGCTACAAATACCCCAGGTATCAATCTTTTTAGTTATCTCACCCCATTAAGATTAAAAAAATCAACCATCATAACACAAAATCAATTCTGCAAGAGGTCTAATGTCAATCACACGCAGGTGGGCTTTATTCGGATAGCATCCAAGAATATTACATATTTTGATATCTCCACATAGCAGACATAGTGTCTAAATCAATCCCGTTCATATCACCTGCCGCCGTATTTTTAAACAACGCCGTAAAAGCACCAGCACCCAACCGATATTGCGGAAACATCCGATAACAAGGAATACTAGTTAACCGAGATTGAAAAGTAGATAAATGCTCAACTTCCACCGCTTGAAAATGCGGAAACCGTTCCAAAAACCATTCACAAACCTGCTCATTTTCTTCAGCAGAATAAGTACAAGTCATATAAGCCAAATAACCTTGAGGGGCGACAACTTGGGCAGAATTAGCAATAATGCGTTTTTGGCGATTGGCACTTTTATTAATTGAAGTCGAGTGAAAACATCCCGGTGCTTTCTCATTTTTAGCTAGTAAAGATTGCCCAGTACAAGGGGCATCAACTATCACCAAATTACTCGAAGCTGGCAACAGTTCTGCAAAAATACTCGAATCTCTATTTACTACTCCACTAGGTTTAATTTGACAACGTTTTAAATTAGAAATTAGCATTCCTAACCGCTTACCAATCACCTCATTAGTAATTAATAAATCAGGTTTTAAAGCCCTCCAAGCAAACACACTTTTACCACCAGGGGCAGCACACATATCAAAAACTACAGATATTGATTCGGGAATTGCCAACAAAACCGAAGCAGAAAATACCGAAGAAAAATCTAAACAATAAAAATGTCCTTGTTCATGAAGAGAATGCTTACCTGGTTTTTCTCCTAAAGATAACCGGTCTACAAAATGCGGTTGCCAATGTGTTGGTGTTTGCACATTAAAAGGCGAAATATCGGGTTTATCTTGACACCACAGAATACAAGGTGCAAAAGGTTGAGGATGAACTAAAGCATCAATAAACTTTGTTTGTTCATCTACATTTGCAAATAACTGTCGCGTAACTTTAAGCAATAAATTAGAAGGTTTTTGCATATTAATTTCTACCAAATTAAATCAGAAGAGAAACTGTTACATGAGAACAATGCAATCAATATATTTGGCTGCATACTAAAAAGACATTGACCGATATTCAAATGGCGTTTGCAAAGTTCGTCCGGTATGGCTTCTGGCTTTTGGCTAGAAGCTAACCTTGTTTTAATGCTTGTCAAACTCATACCAAATTAAGATCTTAGATTTGGTATTCCACTTATGTACCGGAGAGGTCATGATATTTAACAATTTTCAGCAAAAACTCCGCCAAGAATCACAACGTTGGCGAGACGAAGGAATTATTAATTCTTCCCAGTATGACCAAATAGCCAAGCGGCATCAATTTAATAAGATAGAAGAATCTACCCGTGATAGTTTTGGTGTCATTGCCATTGTCATTGGCGGTTTACTATTAGGCTTAGGTTTAATGACCCTTGTGGGCGCAAATTGGCAGGGTTGGTCACGGGATGTTAAGTTTATCTTGTTAATGAGTTTATTTCTCTCCACAGCCATTACTGGGTTTTTGACTTGGCGAGAACCTACACTTACCACAAATCAGGGTAAAAAATCTCAAGAGGGTAAACGGGTACTCGGAGAAGCATTGTTAATTCTCAGTGCTTTTATTTTAGGGACAACCCTCATGTTAATGGGGCAAATATTCAATATTAGCGGTTCAGCTTCTGAGTTATTTTTAGCTTGGGGGTTTGGAGTGTTAGTCATGGCTTATAGTCTTTCCCTCAATTCCTTGGGAATTATGGCCATTGTCCTCATTCAAATCGGTTATTGGATAGGAATTGGTAATTTAGGATCTGAATCTGGGGAACTGACTTGGGCGCGGTTAGCTGTGCGCCATATGCCCTTACTATCATGGTTACTGTTTGTTCCCTTAGCTTATATTTGCAGATCCCGGTGGATTTTTGGCATGGGAGTTGTGGCATTTATTATATCTTTGCAATATAACCTCAGACCTTTACCACTCTTAACATTTTCTGATCTAGCTTCTTGGATAGCTTCCTTTGCTTTGGCTTTGCCACCTGCCTTACTTTGGAGTTATGATGATTTACTTTTCCCCACAGTTAATTATAGATTGTTTCAACCTCTGGCACGTAATTTAGGCTTGATTTGTTTTGGGGTAGTTTTTTACCTTTTGTCTTTTCGTTCTCAATGGGAATCTGTAGACTCTAGTAGCAGTTTATTATTTTTAAATCCCTTCGATCAAACTAGTAATTTATCGAATGTATTGCCATCTTTGCCCATTATTGATTTAGGAATTCTCAGCGGTTTGGCAGTGTTGCAATGGTTATTTCTAATTCGTCAAAGCAACAGTCCACTTCGTCGGGAAGTATTTTTCAGAATTGGCATTATTACTACTTTTTTGGGTTTCATTCTGATTACTCCCTTTTGGCATCAAGCTATCACCAGAATTACTGAACTAGGCATTTTTATCTTCAACATTTTGTTGGCAATATTAGCCTGGGGATTAGTTCAAGAAGGGTTAAAATTACGGAAAAGAACCGCCTTTTGGTGTGGTATATTATTATTTACCTTGCAAATTATTAGCCGGGTTTTAGAATATAATACTGAGGTTCTTTTCCGGGCTTTAGTATTTGGTATTTGCGGTTATTCTCTCATTGCAGCCGGACTTTGGTTTGAAAGTCGTTTTACTACTTCTAAAACTAGTAATAGCGGGAATAGTGGGAATAGTGGAAATAGTGGAAATAGCGGTGGTAGCGGGAATAGTGGAAATAGTGGAAATAGTGGAAATAGCGGTGGTAGCGGAAATAGTGGGAATAGCGGGAATAGCGGAAATAGCGGGAATAGCGGGAATAGCGGTGGTAGCGGGAATAGTGGTGGTAGTGGGAATAGCGGGAATAGCGGGAATAGTGGTGGTAGTGGGAATAGCGGGAATAGCGGGAATACTGGGAATAGAAGTAGTAATGGAGACAATAGCGATAACAGAGGTGATAAAAGAAGCAATAGTGGGAGTGATTACAGAAGTAGTAGTGGAGGCAATAACGATAATAGAGGTGACAAAAGAAGCAATAGTGGGAGTGATTATAGAAGTAGTAGTGGAGGCAATAACGATAATAGAGGTGACAAAAGAAGCAATAGTGGGAGTGATTGGAGTGATTATAGAAGTAGTAGAGGAGACAATAGCGATAATAGAGGTGACAAAAGAAGCAATAGTGGGAGTGATTATAGAAGTAGTAGAGGAGATAATAGCGATAATAGAGATGACAACAGACGTGATAACAGGGGTGATTAATGGGATAATTTTCAATCAGAATGAAGACATATTCATCAAGAATAATTCAGCAGTTAAAACAAATTAATAGGGGATATTCTGCCGGATATTGCTACATTACTCGCACAAAATTAGATTTTGACTCTTACTTTCTTTCTCCTGACTCGGTGACTCCTGAAGTCTTGCTATATAGGGCTTGCTGAATAAACCGAAAACCTAGATAGATTAAGAGTTTCCCGGTTAAAAAAGTGAATTAGGTGCAAGGAATAAGGATTGAAACCATTAAAAACCTATCATTTTCTGAAATTTGAGACTATTCTTCTCTCCTTCTAATTCTTCCTCCTGACTCGGTGACTCGGTGACTCCTAGCCCTCACGAAAAGACTTTTTCAGCAAGCCCTATATAAATCTCTGCGGATAAATTCCTATCTAAAAATTAGCAGTAATGGGAAAAGTATTTTTTCCGATTATCTATTACCAATTACTAAATTAATCCCATGAAAAATGACTTCCCTGAATCAAAAAAAACCTCAACCCCAGAAATGCAATTTTCTGAAAAGTTAACTTTTCGGGATTATCTTATTGCTACAGAACAGAAAGCTAATAAACCTTTACCGATTTGGCGATTAATTGCCCCTTTATTGGTTCAAGTAGGTTTAATTTTGGCTGTACCTTCTCAAGCCATGTATACAGACATGACTGGTAAGACGGTAATTTTGCAAACTGTAGCTATAAATCCTAATGATGTTGTCCGAGGTTCTTCATTGAACTTGGATTATAATATTTCTCGTCCCGAAACTTTGAGAAGATTACCAGGTTGGAATAATTGGCTGCGAAGAAATTCCCGCAGAGGTAGACAAATTTCCCAAGGAAGTACCTTATATCTAATTTTGCAAGAACGACAATCTTTTGATAGGAATGAACTCCAATCTTGGAAACCTATCCGAGTAAGTAGTAATCGCCCTGTTGATTTATCTAATAATCAGGTAGCTTTAAAAGGTAATTATCAAGACGGTTTAATTAATTATGGGTTGGAAAACTATTTCATTCCTGAAGAACAAAGACAACAGATTAATGAAGATATTTCACAAGTTCAGGAAAACAGAAATGGTAGACAACAACCAATTTTAGTGAGGGTAAAAGTAGATCCTCAAGGTAATGCTATTCCTACGGGTTTATCCATAAGAGATGCGAATGGTGAACGTGGCTATCGCAATTATCGTTTTCAATAGGATTAATCTGTCAAAATCATGATTTACAAGATTTAAGGATTTACAGGATGATAGGAAAAATTCCCAAATTTTATCAACCCAACAACAATCAAAAATCCTGATTCTGACATTTTCACTCTTTTTATTGAGAGAGTGAATTGACACTCCCCGGTCTAAAGACACTGGGATTCCTGGTTCAACGAGGCCACTTAAACCAGAATCCTGGCGTTATCTAGTCCAAAAGAATATAATCGGCTTTTTTCGCCTTTCCCCGGCGTGTTTGATTCCCTTGAACATAAATCCAACCATCAGTAAAATATACCTGTTCTCGGACTTGCTTGGTGATATCCCACCCTGAACGCACCAAAGCAGGTAAAATATATTTTGTACAAATATCCTCTAAAAAGTTAGCAACATTAAAAAAGATAAACTTTCTCAGATCAGACAAGATTGCTATATATGATCAAGTAGAATAAGATGTTTGTCTGTTGTCAAAAATTGCTGCTATATATGTCCAAAACTTACACCGTAGAAATTAACCACCAAGGTACAACATATACTCTGCAAGTTCCTGAAGATGAAACTATTCTCAACGCCGCCTCAGCTACTGGTTTAGACCTACCAACTTCTTGCGGCGCTGGTGTTTGTACAACTTGTGCGGCTTTGGTTACAGAAGGAACTGTAGAGCAAGCAGATGGTATGGGTGTAAGTCCAGACTTGCAAAAACAAGGCTACGCACTACTTTGTGTTGCTAAACCTCTTTCTGATTTAAAAATTGAAACAGAAAAAGAAGACATCGTTTATCAAGCACAATTTGGGAAAGGGTAGTACCGCAGGGCGGAATTAAAAATTAACAATTAAAAATTAAAAAAGCAGATTGTATAAGCTTTTCATGAATTTTTAATGGTTAGTTGACTTACGCCGTTGTGTACTAGGTAAATAATTGATAATTACCAATCCCTAAAAAGTTTCTGTATTCTCAAAATCACAAATACAAAGGATTTAGAATCATGACAACTCACTTTATTACCGCCGAAATCGAATTACAAGAAACCCCCACAGAATTGGAAAAAGCCATTACAGCCGAATTACAAAAACAAGGTGAACCCCTGCGTTGGTCTATTACCGCTGTTAACGAAGAACAACAAATCGCAACAGTAGAAGCCGTAGTTACCGCTTAAATTTCTTCTTTGCGTCTTTGCTCCTTAGCGTCTTTGCGCGAAACAAAAACCTGTGATACCCATTCAAAAACCATACACCGTAATTTTAATTATACCCACCGGCATTGGGGCAGCGATTGGCGGTTATGCTGGTGATGCCTTACCAGTAGCTAGAGTTATATCACAGGTATGCGATCGCTTGATTACTCACCCCAATGTCATGAACGGTGCAAGTTTATACTGGAATATTCCCAACGCTTTCTATGTCGAAGGATATGGTTTAGATAAATTTGCGGCTGGAGAATGGGGCTTACGTCCTGTCCGTAGTAACAGAGTCGGGTTACTTTTAGACCAGGCTATTGAACCGGAATTAATGCTGCGACACTTGCAGGTAGCCGACGCAGCCAGAGCAACCTTAGGATTAAATATTACAAATCATGTGATTACTGACGCACCGCTCAACGTAGAATTACGAACTTCTTCATCAGGTGCAAGTTGGGGAACAATTGGGAATCCTGATAGTTTATTACGGGCTGCCGAGAAATTAATTATAGCAGAAAAAGCCGAAGCGATCGCAGTTGTTGCCCGGTTCCCGGAAGATATGGACGAAACCGCAGTCCAAAACTATCGTCAAGGTCAAGGAGTAGACCCTCTAGCCGGTGCAGAAGCCGTCATTAGTCATTTATTAGTTCGTACCTTTAAAATTCCTTGCGCCCATGCTCCCGCCCTTTCTCCCGCCCCTGCGTCCCCCAATTTATCCCCTCGTGCAGCGGCTGAAGAACTAGGCTATACTTTCTTACCTTGTGTTTTAGTTGGTTTGAGTAACGCCCCGCAATTTATCATTAATACAAAAAATCACAATTCTTTGTCCACTGATATCTGGGCAAATCAAGTTGATGCTTTAATTATTCCCGCCACCGCTTGTGGAAATAGTGCTTTATTGAGTGTAAGTCATAAACAATGTCAAATAATTACAGTCGCAGAAAATAAAACTTTGATCCAAGTTCCTGCTTCTATGTTAAAAATTCAAACCTTACAGGTAAACTCATATTTGGAAGCAGTAGGCGTATTAGTCGCTCATAAAGCAGGTATCAATCCTTCCTCATTAACAATTAACAATTAACAATTACTAACCACCAATGACCAATTACCAATTATTTTTCTAAAATCCTGTGATTGAACAAAAAAATCAAGAACCAGAAATCCCCTACTTAACACGCACCCAAGTCTTAGTAGCAATGGGTGTAACCGCAATTATTCTCTGGATAGTTGCTAAATTATGGTTACGTTGGGGCGATATCATCCTTTTTAAATGGTACTGGCGCGAACAAGATTTATTATTAGGAATTAGTTTAGGTGTAATTATTACCATATTAAGTGGTTTAGCTTATCGCCTTTCCCCTCCCTATCGCAAAAGCGCCGATTATTATCTAGAAATGGTTCTTAAACCTCTAGCTTTACCAGATTTAATCTGGTTAGGATTACTTCCCGGTTTAAGTGAAGAATTATTATTTCGGGGTGTCATGCTACCCGCTTTAGGTGGAGATCATACCGCTGTGATCGTATCAAGTCTTTGTTTTGGAGTTTTGCACCTTAGCGGTCCCCAACAATGGCCTTATGTAATTTGGGCAACTATTATTGGTATAATCCTTAGTTATAGTGCCTTATTAAGTGGCAACTTGTTATTATCAATAGTTGCTCATATTGTGACAAATTGGCTATCTAGCTATTTATGGAAAATCCAAAAACTTTAGATATGGCTGGTAGCAGCCAATTCCTCCCCAGATTTTTGTCAAACGAGTCAATCCCATAAAAAATCTCTACATGATAGCTGCTTTGATTTTTTAAGGATTGTCGAGCTTTTAGCAATGACCAATGACTAATCAACAACTGCCCCAATAAAGTTAAGATTCTAGTATCTGTCAATGAAAATTTTTTAAGCTTTATAGTAAGCGGCAACGGTAAACACATTATGTATGATGTCCTAGATTCCCACGCAGTCCTGGAAGTATTGCGACCAGTAGAAGATCCAGAACTTCGCAAAAGTCTGGTAGAACTGAATATGATTCGCAACGTCAAGATTGACGGTGGCAAGGTTAGTTTCACTTTGGTGTTAACCACTCCCGCTTGTCCTTTACGGGAATTTATTGTTGAAGACTGTAAAAAAGCTGTTAAAAAGCTGCCTGATGTCACAGATGTAATTATAGAAGTAACAGCGGAAACACCCCAGCAAAAAAGCTTACCAGACCGTAATGGCGTACCTGGTGTGAAAAATATTATTGCTGTTTCTAGCGGTAAAGGTGGCGTTGGTAAGAGTACAGTGGCTGTAAATATTGCCGTGGCTTTAGCGCAAACTGGGGCAAAGGTCGGTTTATTAGATGCAGATATTTATGGACCCAATGATCCCACAATGTTGGGTTTGAGTGATTCCGAAATTAATGTCCGTTCTACAGAAGCAGGAGACATCCTCGAACCGGCTTTTAATCATGGTGTCAAGCTGGTTTCAATGGGCTTTTTGATTGATCGAGATCAGCCAGTAATTTGGCGCGGTCCCATGCTGAATGGTGTGATTCGTCAGTTTCTCTATCAAGTCGAATGGGGAGAACTGGACTATTTAATTGTGGATATGCCCCCTGGGACTGGAGATGCTCAATTAACTTTAACCCAAGCTGTCCCAATGGCAGGAGTAGTCATTGTCACCACACCACAAACTGTAGCTTTGTTGGACTCCCGAAAGGGGTTGCGGATGTTCCAGCAGTTAAATGTCCCAGTTTTGGGAATTGTGGAAAATATGAGCTATTTTATCCCCCCAGATCAACCAGATAAGCAATATGACATTTTTGGTTCTGGTGGTGGTTCCAAAACAGCCGCAGAATTGGGAGTTCCTCTGTTAGGATGTGTACCATTAGAAATTTCTACCCGGATTGGCGGTGATACTGGTGTGCCGATAGTAATTGGTGAACCCAACTCAGCCGCAGCCAAAGCCCTAACAGCGATCGCTCTCACTGTCGCAGGTAAAGTATCAGTTAATGCTTTGACATAAGATCAGGAGTCAGGAGTCACCGAGTCAGGAGTCAGGAGTCACCGAGTCAGGAGTCACCGAGTCAGGAGTCACCGAGTCAGGAGTCACCGAGTCAGGAGTCAGGAGTTTAGAAGAAGAAAGAAAGAAAAAAGAAGAAAGAAGAAAGAAGAAAATTTCTCTCCCTGCCCCTACTCCCCTACTCCCCTACTCCTCTACTCCCCTACTCCCCTACTCCCCTATTCCCCTACTCCCCTACTGCCCTACTCCCCTACTGCCCTACTCCCCTGCCCAACCTCCTCCTCACACAATGTTATTAAAACCTTCGTTCCCTAAAATGCGTTGGCAATCTTGGCTTCAGCCCTGGCAACAAATAGATGGGCTACTATTTTTTCTCCCCGTTGCTGTTAGTATGTTCGGGGGGCTAATGATTCTGAGTACAGAACTGAAGCAACCTGTAACTGACTGGTGGTGGCACTGGTTGACAGCCGCTATTGGGACAATAATCGCCTTATTTTTAGCTCGTTGCCGCTATGAAATCCTCATGGAGTGGCATTGGTTTATCTATGGGCTGACCAACTTTAGTTTAATCGCTGTCATGCTCGCTGGTACTAGTGCCAAAGGCGCACAGCGTTGGATTAGTATTGCGGGTTTTAATGTTCAACCCTCAGAATTTGCCAAATTAGGATTAATTATTACCTTAGCAGCTTTGTTACATAGGCGAACTGCTTCTACTCTAGAGAGTGTTTTCCGTGTCTTGGCAATTACGGTTGTACCTTGGGCATTGGTATTTTTACAACCAGACTTGGCAACATCGCTGGTATTTGGGGCAATATTTTTAGGAATGTTGTACTGGGCAAATGCCAACCCCGGCTGGTTAATACTCATGGTTTCCCCGGTAATGGCAGCAATATTATTTAGTATATCTTGGCCATTATCAACGCCCATAATGTTATCTAAAGACATATCATTAAGCATATTAGGTTTAGTATGGGCAGTATCTATGGGGGTAGTTGGTTGGTTTAGTCTGCCTTGGAAGCGGTTTGGTATTGCTGCTATTGCTTCATTCTGTCTAAATATGCTCGGTGGCGAATTAGGCCTTTTTGCCTGGAATCATGTATTAAAAGAGTATCAAAAAAATCGGCTTAGTGTATTTATCAACCCTGAGCATGATCCTCTTGGGGCTGGTTATCACCTGATTCAATCTCGCATTGCTATTGGCGCTGGTGAAGTTTGGGGCTGGGGTTTGTTTAAAGGTCCCATGACTCAACTGAATTTTGTTCCGGAACAGCACACAGATTTTATTTTCTCGGCTGTTGCTGAAGAATTTGGTCTTGTGGGTTGTTTAGTTTTACTATCGGTCTTTTGCTTAATTTGCTTCCGTTTACTTCATGTAGCTCAAACCGCTAAAGATAACTTTGGTTCACTTTTAGCTATTGGTGTTTTGTCTATGATTGTATTTCAACTAATTGTGAATGTTGGTATGACAGTTGGTTTAGCACCTGTGGCGGGAATTCCCTTACCTTGGATGAGTTATGGACGTTCGGCGATGCTGACTAACTTTATTGCCATCGGTATAGTAGAATCTGTAGCTAATTATCGTCAACGCCAAAAGTATTATTAAAGAGGAGTCAGGAGTTCAAGAAGCGGGAGAAAGAATAGAATTACCAATCACCAATTACCAATTACCAATTAAGCTAGAAATAAGAAACCAATAAGGGTAAATATGATGATCCTACCTGGAGCAACTGTTCGCGTCAAAAATCCTGCTGATACATATTATCGGTCAGAAGGACTTGTCCAACGAGTTAGTGATGGTAAAGTAGCTGTACTGTTTGAAGGTGGTAATTGGGATAAAATAATTACTTTCCGTCTTACAGAATTAGAAACCGTGGAAACTACAATCCAGAAAAAAGGGAAATAGTAATTTAGTTATTAGTCAGTGGTTATTAGTTTTTCACTAAGACTATTGACTAATCGCACCTTCAGAAAATATGTTTATTCATTTTTAATTTTTAATTGATAATTTTTAATTGCTTATGCGTCTACCTTTACCACAGTTTGCTATTGACAATCGCCATTCCCATCACTTTGCAGAGGTAATTGAAACAACAACTACAGAATTTTTGGCTCAATGTTTAGAACCAGAAGACTTGAGTTTTCCACCAATGCCACCTTTTGGAAGTTGGGTTTGTGCTGTAGATGAAGAATCAGGTAATCAAGTTTATGCCGTAGTTTATCATGCCACAACGATGCCTATTGATTCTGTACATCGGGCAGTTGCACTAGGATTATCTTTAGAAGCTTTGCGTGAGGAACAACCCCAAATATTTTCCATGCTCAAAACTGAATTTCGAGCAGCGATTGTGGGATTTAAAGAAAAATCTCTAAATAGTAATAACAGCAAAATGTATCAATATTTGCCACCTCGTCCGCCACAAATTCACCAAGCTGTTAATCATTGTCAAGCAGAAGAAATTATTCAGTTTACAGAAGAACTAGATTTTTTACGAACATTACTTTTTATTAGTGGTGCGCCTGTAGATTCTTTGGCCGCAGCCGCTATTCGGGGAATATATCAGTTACGAAAAACTGACCGAGAATGGTTGATTAAAGCTGGAAGACATCTGAGTATGTTACTCAAAGATGATTATGATCGGTTGCGGTTTATTTTGAGTCAAATTCATCCATAAACTTTGAAGTTTGCTGTATTTTGTCTGAGTGATTCGAGACAACTGGGATTTTGATAATAAACTCAGAACCTTCTCCGGGAGTAGATATACAATAAAGTTCACCACCATGTTTTTCAACTACAATTTGGTAGCTAATTGATAATCCTAATCCTGTTCCTTTGCCTACAGCTTTGGTAGTAAAAAATGGGTCAAATAATCGTTTTTGGACTTCTTCTGAAATGCCTGAACCATTATCGGCAATGCGAACAACAACATAATGATCATTAGTTATTTCTGTGCGAATCCGAATTTGCAAATTTTTACGGGTTTTTAGGATTAAATTATCACTTTCAGAAAGAGCATCAATAGCATTGGCAAGAATATTCATAAATACCTGATTCAGTTGCCCTGCATAGCACTTTATTAATGGTAATTTGTCATATTCTTTAATTAATTCAATTTCTACCCGCTCAGGTCTAGCTTTTAAACTATGTTTGAGAATTATTAATGTATTCTCTATACCTTCATGGATATCAACAAATTTAATTTCTGCTTGATCTAATCGGGAAAAATTACGTAAAGATAAGACAATTTCATTTACTCTTGTAGCACCAACTTTCATGGAAGATAGTAATTTTGGTAAGTCTTCCAGAATAAATTCTATTTCAATTCCCTTCGCTTTAGCTTCAGATATTGCGTCAGCATAGGATAATTCTTGTTTATAATTTTCCAGGATGTAGAGTATATCTTGAACATATTCGACAGCATAATTGAGGTTGCCATAAATAAAATTCATGGGATTATTGATTTCATGGGCAATCCCAGCTACTAATTGTCCCAAGGCAATCATTTTGTCGTTTTGTAATAATCGGCTATAGTTATGCTGAAGATCACGAAAGTCAGCCTTAGCTATTCTGGCTTTTTCTGTTTCTTTTTGCAGGCGATTTAATGTTAAAACATGAATTTGGGAATTGGCTAAAAGTAACTGATGAAAATCTAGCAATCCATATTGATAAGATTTATCTGTAATCACCAGTGGTTCATATACCTGTTTGTGCGATCGCCCTAAAGCTATTTGAGTTGCTTCGACAATTGGGGTATCCTCTGGATAGATAAATGTTTTAGGTTGTAAAAAATTATAAAGATATTCGACAGGGCGACCGGCAAATAGTCCTAAACCATAGGGACGACTCATTTGTTCAAAAAATAGCCGTCGAGAAATCATGCCTACATATTTTTTGTCTTTAGTCAAGATAATCCCTGGCAGCAAAGGATCTTCTTCAAAAAGCATTGCTAATTCATTACCTGGATGATCTGTTTCAATTTGAATTGTCCAAACTGGTAATTCCTGTAAAGTTGATTCTAATTTGAGATTTAGCTGATCCGCATTCTGAATACTATGCATAGCCAGCATTTTTTTGTCTTTAACCTGAAGTTAATATTGGTTCGTGTCTCTGGCATTATTCCTAAGACTCCGGCAAATG
>NZ_VIKZ01000040.1:0-25157 GCF_009711985.1 Dolichospermum sp. UHCC 0260
GGTGCTACTGGCATAAGCCCCATTAGCACCGCCAAGGATGTTACTATCAAGAATTTCAATTTGTGGAACTTGACTAAAATCACCAGATAGCCACTGTAAACGCAGAATTTCCGCACCGCTGCGGTTGTATTGTGTACCAAACGCGGTATCGAAAACCTGCCAGAAATTATCTAAACCAGAAAAAGTGCTGAGTTGATTGTATGTCAGCGTCAGGGCAGAGTTGAGTATGGTATTCATAGATTTAATTAGTTATTGGTATTAATGATGCCCTAAGGCGATAGGAGGTGTCACAACTTGTAACACTTTTTAGTTAAAGACTATACAAGCACAAGTTTGACACAAATACTTACAAGTGTCAAACCCTATATCTATGCGACAAGTTAGAATATTTTTTTAATTGGTAGTCACCAATGTCAATACTACTATCAATTTTTAACAGCTTATATTCCCATCAAATATGCAATTGAAAGGTTAGAGTATGTTTAAAAATTCTAATTTTTTACAAACCTGCCCGGAACTTAAGTTCCGGTCTAAAAGCTAAAGTGCGTTAAAACGCACTCTAGTTAACTCAAAATCAAAAATTATCCTATTTTTGCTAAAATAGTCGGTTTTAACCGACTTTAGCTTTTAGACAGGGAATTTATTCCCTGGCTTGAATGGACTTGAATGGACTGCTAAACCCCTACACATCTAGTTTCTTTGTCATTTCGCAAAAGTTTACAGCGGTTTCCGCTCTTATGAGGTACATCTTAAGCCCCCTCATCGCTTGCGGGGAGGGGGTTGGGGGTGGGGTTCTTGTACCTCATAACATCGGGAAGTGCTGTATCCCTCTTTTGTCACTTTCCGATTTTTCCTATTAATAAAAAGTTCTCAAGAGACGCAATAACAATTGATTCAGGTGTTTGTCGTTAAAATTTCGTGGTTTAGTCATCTTGTGGAATTTCTATTCAGAAATAACTGGGCGATAGCGAAGCGCTGCTGCAAGCAGTTCGCCTACTGTATAAGAACTCTAGAATTCAGAAATGATAAAGCTTTTCGGAGAGTGACAGAACAGGGGTATAGTTGTAAAATTCCTGTTCCCTATTCACCGATTATTCAACATTCTTTGCCAAAGGGTAAACCCTAACAGCAAAATAATACCGATAGCAGTGACCAGCATCACTGGTAAACTCATACCCTGGACTTTCATAGCCAGCAAATTACAGCCTAAAGTAATTGACCAGAGGATAAAAGCCGCATTACGTTGGGATAGTCCCCAGGCTAACAAGCGATGATGGAGGTGGTCTTTACCTGGTGTACTCAAAGGATTTTTTCCTGCCATGAGCCGGCGCACAAACACTTGAGTAGTGTCAATAACTGGCAACAGCAGAAATAAAACTGTAGGTATTAGGGCATAGATTGTATTTAATTGGAGTTTACCTAAAATACTGGTTGCTGCTAAAACATAACCAAAAAAGTATGCCCCAGCATCACCCATAATGATGTGTGATGGATGAAAATTATGGCGTAAAAAGCCCAGCGCAGCCCCTCCCAAAGCTGCCAAAACCAAAGTAGCAGCAGCGCGATTATCAAACTGGGCAGAAACACCTAACAAACTGATAGCAGTAATAAAGCTGATACCACCAGCCAAACCATCCATGCCATCCATGAGGTTAACAGCATTAGTGATCCCCACCACCCACAGCACCGTTAACGCCATAGACAGGAGAGAATCAATGGGTGTACCAAAGGCAACTTGGATGCTAATCCCATTACCAACCAACAAAAGTGCAGTCGTTACTTGCGCCCATAACCGCACAGATGGAGGTAAGCCAAATTGGTCATCAATAAAGCCAACTAGAACTAAAATCGAACCACCGAGGAGAATCGTTAAAACCTGGGCTAAGACCCCTTGCAGTTCAATCGGCCGCAAGAGACTAGCCAAGACCAAAGCCGCAATAACACCCGCGTAGATTGCCAAACCTCCCGCATTAGGTAAAGGTTCTTGATTCAATCGTCGAGCGTTGGGTTGATCTGCCCAACCTACCTCTAAGGCAAATTTGCGAATTGTGGGAATTAAACGCCAGGTAACAATCAAAGCTAATAGAAACGTAAATACTACAGCTAACCAGCCGGAGCCGCTAGGGTCAGCAATGCCAAGGGATTTAAGGAAGTTGGCTAAGTTCATCTGCTCCCCATAGAATCATGAGTTTTATGGTCAAACATAAGTATCAACTGTTAATATTAATCAATTTTGGGATTTTGATTGTTAATCTAAATTGGGGAAAGGGATTAGCACTCTTGGTCAGTGAGTGCTAAATTGTCTAATGGAAGCAATAGAAAAATAAAACATGACTAAGATTATTGCATTTAATGAAGAATCACGACGGGCTTTAGAAAGAGGTATTAACGCACTGGCAGATGCAGTGAAAATAACTTTAGGTCCAAGAGGTCGTAACGTCCTATTAGAGAAAAAATTTGGTGTTCCCCAAATTGTTAACGATGGTATCACTGTTGCCAAAGAAATTGAATTAGAAGATCCTCTAGAAAATACTGGCGCTAGACTTATTCAGGAAGTAGCATCGAAAACTAAGGATGTAGCTGGCGATGGAACTACCACTGCCACAGTTTTAGCACAAGCCTTGATTAAAGAAGGGTTAAAAAATGTAGCCGCTGGGACAAATCCCATTAGCTTAAAACGGGGTATTGATAAAACCGTTGAAGCACTGGTAGCAGAAATTGCCAAAATTACTAAACCTGTAGAAGGAAGTGCAATCGCTCAAGTTGCCACAGTTTCCGCTGGTAATGATGCTGAAGTCGGACAGATGATTGCACTGGCCATGGAGAAAGTGACTAAAGACGGTGTAATTACCGTTGAAGAATCTAAATCCTTCACCACTGAACTAGAAGTAGTGGAAGGGATGCAGGTTGATAGAGGTTATATTTCTCCCTACTTTATCACCAACAATGAACGGATGACAGTAGAGTTTGAAAACTCCCGTATCCTGATTGTTGATAAGAAAATCAGCAGCATTCAAGATTTAGTCCCTATCTTGGAAAAAGTTGCTCGTTTAGGTCAACCTTTACTGATTATTGCTGAAGATGTAGACGGTGATGCTTTACAAACATTGGTTGTAAATAAAGCCCGTGGTGTATTGGCTGTAGCTGCGATTAAAGCCCCCGGTTTTGGTGAACGTCGCAAAGCTATGTTAGAAGATATTGCCATTCTCACAGATGGACAAATGATTTCTGAAGAAATTGGCTTGAGCTTAGATACAGCTACTTTGGAAATGTTGGGAACTGCTCAGAAAATCCACATTGACAAGGAAAATACCACCATTGTCGCTGGTAATACTGCTAAACCAGAAATCCAAATCCGGATTGAGCAAATTCGTAAACAATTGGCGGAAACTGATTCCGATTATGATACCGAAAAACTGCAAGAACGCATTGCTAAGTTAGCTGGTGGTATTGCCGTGATTAAAGTCGGTGCAGCTACAGAAACAGAACTGAAAGACAGAACCTTGCGGATTGAAGACGCACTCAACGCTACCAAAGCAGCGGTAGAAGAAGGTATTGTTCCTGGTGGTGGTGCAACCTTAATTTATCTATCTACCAAGGTAGATGCTATTAAAAACAGCCTCACTCCTGAAGAAAGAATTGGCGCTGATATTGTTAAAAAAGCTTTAGAAGCTCCCCTCCGGCAAATCGCGGAAAACGCTGGGGCAGAAGGTTCTGTGATTGTTGCCAGAGTTCGGGAAACTGATTTAAATATCGGTTATAACGCAGCTACAGGCGAATTTGAAGACTTAATTGCGGCTGGTATTATTGATCCCGCAAAAGTGGTTCGTTCCGCTTTACAAAATGCTTCTTCCATTGCTGGTATGGTACTAACCACCGAAGCCATTATTGCTGAAAAGCCTGAAAAACAATCCGCTGGGTCCCCTGATGGCGGCATGGGTGGTATGGGTGGTATGGGTGGTATGGGCGGTATGGGCGGCATGGGCGGCATGGGTATGTTCTAATTTGCCACTGTCCCAAATCCCAAATCCATAATTTATGAATTACCCACCCCTAACGCTTTCAGGGGTGGGTTTTTGTCATCATTTCAGTGGAGTCGCAAACGGTTCGTTAACGCTTAATTAAAATTAAGATTCTGGAATCTGGTTACTGAGCTTGTCGAAAAATCAAAAGGCTAACATCCTCAAGATAGATACCGCCTCTCTAAAAATATGTGAAAATGAGGGTAGAAACATCTGTTAAAAACAACTTAACACCATTTTCTATTTTTGACTCCTGACTCCTATTCCCAGGGGGTGAAACTATGATTGATACAAGTAACAATATAAGAATTGTCTCTTTAATTCCGAGTGCTACGGAAATCGTCGCTAAACTGGGTTTATTTGATGCTATGGTCGGGCGATCGCATGAATGTGACTATCCTCCCGAAATCACCAATCTTCCAGTTTGTACCCAAGCCCGTGTGAATGGTGACGCTAATGGCCATTCTATTCATGACGAAGCCAGCAATCTATTACAATCTGCTTTAGGTGTCTACAAAATCAAAATTGATGTTTTAGAGAAATTGCACCCTACCCACATTATCACCCAAGATCAATGTGATATCTGCGCCGTCAGTTTACCGGAAGTAGAAAAAGCAGTTGCCCAACTTACCCACAGTTCACCGCAAATAATTTCCTTACAACCGAACACACTACAGGAGCTTTGGGGTGATATTGAACGGGTTAGTCACACATTTGGAGTAGATTCAGTAGAAATACTGGAAAATTTAGAAGCCCGTGTGAGAATTTGTAAGCGAAGACTGCAAGGGCTATCCTGTGCAGAAATGCCTAAAGTCGCTTGCGTTGAATGGACTGATCCTTTGATGACCGCTACAAATTGGGTTCCTGAATTAATCAACTTAGCAGGAGGAAAACCATTATTTAGCTTGATGGATAAACCTGTTACTCATGTCAAATGGGAAACATTAGTAGATAGTAACCCAGATGTGATTATTTTCATGCCCTGTGGCTTTGATTTACAACAGACTCAGCAAGAAGCTCAAGTATTAACTCAACGTCCAGAATGGAAAAAACTCCATGCAGTCCAATCAGGGAGAGTCTTTGTGACTGATGGCAATGCTTATTTTAACCGTCCTGGTCCGCGGTTGGTAGATTCTTTAGAAATTCTCGCAGAAATATTGCATCCAGATATCTTTGATTATGGTTATCAAGGTACTGGTTGGCAACTTTTATAAGCAGTATGCAAATAACCTGATTGTAGGTAAGAGTTTTATTAAATTTTGGCCGTTGCGTTATTATTAATTATGTTTCGCGCAGAGGCGCAAAGAAGCAAAGGCGCAAAGTTTGAGATTTTGATTTCTTACCTATTTTTTGACTATTTACGCATATTATTCCGGGTATATCTGTGTTTGACACCTATAGGAAAATATTCAATATCACCAATGGGTTTTAATTCTACCAATGGAGTTTGATATTGTCGGGGAACATAGTTAGCAAACTCACTATTGAGACGCAATAATTGAGCAAGAATAGCAGCAGTTATAGATAATCTTTTCTCCTCTTTATCCTCTATTCCTGGTGCTAACTCTACTACTACAGATAAAAAGCGGTTTTTGTCTAAATCCTCTTTTACCTGTAAAACAAATTTACCTGTTACCCATTCTCTAATGATTGGTTGTTCTAATCCTACCGTCACATTTTCTGGATAGATATTTGCGCCAAAATAGGAAACCGTAAAATTAGAACGTCCGAAGATATAAACAAAAGGTAATTGATGAATTCCGCGATGATTTTCTAATTCTGTAATGGGATTAAAACCCCATGCTGCTAAAAATTCTAGCATTTGGGCATAAGTAATTAAGCCACCTTGATCAAGAATACTATATCTGATTAAAGGTACACCATTATCACCAGAAAATAGTAAATTTCCATCTTCCACTTCAAAAAACCGACTGTTAGGATCATATTGGACTAAAGTAGGTAAACGCGACTCCCCAAATAATGCTTTCGCTGCTTGAGGTGTGACTGCTAAAAACCGCCGAATACAAATACTAAGAGGGGTTTCATTGCCTAAAACTCCCGCGTCTGCTGTTCCATACATAGAAGCAAAATCATCACAGGGATTTTCAGAACCTATTCTTTGGGCTACTAAATTGCGCCATTCTTCACTAAATACTTCTCCTGCCATGACTAACTTAATATGATATTGTCCCCATTCGATATTATTGGCAATACCCGTATCAATGACATCTTTTAAAAATGGTGGATATCCTAATAACACAACTTGCTCAAAGTTACCACCTAATTCCTGGACAATTCGCAAAATTTCCGGTTTATTATTCCCTGGAGTAATGACGGTAATCGCATAACCCTTAGCGGCTAAATGACGACAACAATTAGTAGTAAACATTCCCCCTACCCAAGTTCCCAGAGCAAAACAAACTACTGCTAAAGTAGTTTTAGTATCTGCATGAAAACTATCATGAAAGATTTGCTCAAAGCGGGTGGCTATTTGTAATTCATCAGTGATGAAACGCGGCCAAAATGTGGGTTTACCTGTTGAGCCAGAGGAAGCTGCGATCATATCACAGCCTCCTATCTTTCCATTATTACACAATTGGGGCAAAGAATAATAGGAAATATAATTTTCTTTATTAACTTTTGGTAAGTTTTGGAAATCTGCTAATGTTTGAATATCTTGAGGATTTATGCCTCGTTCTGCTAAAAATGCCTGGTAAGCGGGTACACTAGCAGCTACATCTTGAAATAATGCGATCGCTCTTTCTCGACTGTCAATGTGAAGATGCTGTTCTAGTTTCTCTGCTAAGGGAGTAGATATAAAATCTTCTAATCCCAGAATTGCCCGTTGTGTTGGTATTTGTGGTTTCATAAAGCTTGTGTGTTAACAAAAATCTGATCGCTCTTTGTCAGTATTTTATCTATAAATGCAATTTTTTAGCTTAACCGACAGAAGCGCCACGCCTGACCCTAAGGGCATTAAAATCTGTAGTAGCAAAGATGGCACAATTAGAATGTGACCAGTTCCCAAATAAAATTCCTCTTTTTGAACTAAAAATACTGTAAAAACGTGTTAGAAAATTTATACTGTTTATTGTATTTCTTCCTTTCCGCCTTTGCGCCTACCCTTAGGGATCTCTAAGAGGATGTTTGAAAAGTTTTTAATGTATCAATAAACCCCTCTCCAAACCTCTCCCCGACGCGGGGAGAGGCTTTGAAACCCCCATTCCCTTGTAGGGAAGGGGGGAAGGGGGGTTAGGTTTCGGAGATTGTTGGTTTCATCTAATACTTTTCAAACAACCTCTAAGAGAGATTGCGAGAGATAACATTTAAATTAATCACAAATGAGTAAACCAATAGAAGTCCGCAACCCCCGCACAGGTAAATTTGATTATGTCATCGTTCCTCCACCACCAAAATTACTTTCCCAGCAATGTCACCGTTTGCGAAGAGGACAAATTATCTGGCAAAAATTAGGAGTTGAAGGCAGAATTACTGCTTTAAAAGCCTGGAAAAAAGCAATATTATCAGACCGAACACAATTAACAGAAGCTTTAGTTAGTGATACGGGAAGATTATCAACATCAGTGACAGAAGTAGATTCATTTATTGCTAATATTGATAAATGGTGTAATTTAGCTCCACAATTACTACAAGGGACAGCTAAAAATACATCTATTCCGTTTATTGCTTTACAACAAACGGCTGTTCCTTATCCTCTGGTTGGCATAATTAGTCCTTGGAATTTTCCCCTATTGTTATCTACAATTGATACAATTCCAGCTTTATTAGCGGGTTGTGCAGTCATAGTTAAACCCAGTGAAATCACTCCCCGTTTTGTTGCTCCTTTAATGACAACTCTGAATACAATTCCGCAATTACGTGATGTTTTAAATTTTGTCGAAGGAGCAGGACAAACAGGAGCAGATTTAGTCGAAGATGTAGATTTAATTTGTTTTACAGGTAGTGTAGAAACTGGGCGGTTAGTGGCAGAAGCAGCAGCCCAAAAATTCATTCCTGCTTGCTTAGAATTAGGTGGCAAAGACCCAGCTATTGTTTTAGAATCAGCAGATTTAGACTTAGCAACTTCAGCAATTTTGTGGGGTTCTGTTGTGAATTCTGGACAGTCATGTTTATCAATTGAAAGAATTTATGTTGCTGAATCTATTTTTGAACAATTTTATCATCAATTAGTCACTAAATCCCATAAATTGAAATTGGCATACCCAACTATTGAAAGTGGTGAAATTGGTCCGATTATTTGTGAAAAACAAGCAGCTATTATTAATGATCATCTGCTAGATGCAGTTTCTAAAGGAGCAGTAATTCACTGTGGTGGTAAAGTAGAAGAATTAGGTGGAGGTTGGTGGTGTCGTCCCACGGTTATGACTGAAGTTGACCATTCCATGAAAGTAATGACTGAAGAAACATTTGGTCCAATTATGCCGGTTATGTCTTTTGCTAATATAGAAGAAGCGATAAATTTAGCTAATGATTCTATTTATGGATTAAGTGCTGCTATATTTTCTGAATCAGAAGAGTTAGCATTAGAAATTGGTATGCAAATAGATGTAGGTGCTATTAGTATTAATGATGCAGGGTTAACAGCTATGATGCAAGAAGGAGAAAAAAACGCCTTTAAATTTTCTGGTTTGGGAGGTTCACGCATGGGTAAAGCTGCCTTTAAACGCTTTATGCGAAAAAAAGCCTTTTTGATTAAAACTAACATTGATAAAGACCCTTGGTGGTTTAATAATGAAGATTAGGGATATGGAAACTGGGAACTGAATAAAAGTTTTCCCAATTACCAATTACCAAATTATCAAAGATCAAGTGAATTTTGGCACAATTATTAATCATGTTGAGTATTTCCTTATTTACCTGTTATGTGCTGTAAATAAAAGATAAGATAATAGTCTGTGGTTAATTTCCCATTTATTAAGGTAAAAACATGACTAAAAGTGATAAAATTAACTTTTCTACTCCGAGCGGATTTCCTGAATTTCTGCCTAGTGAAAAGCGTCTTGAAGTATATTTACTAGATATTATTCGCAAAGTTTTTGAAAGTTATGGTTTTACACCCATTGAAACTCCAGCAGTGGAAAGGTTAGAAGTCCTGCAAGCTAAAGGTAATCAAGGTGACAATATTATCTATGGCATTGAGCCAATTTTACCACCAAATCGCCAAGCAGAAAAGGATAAATCTGGAGAAACAGGTTCAGAAGCAAGAGCTTTGAAATTTGATCAAACTGTTCCTTTTGCTGCTTATATTGCTCGTCACTTAAATGAATTAACTTTTCCTTTTGCTCGTTATCAAATGGATATGGTATTTCGGGGTGAACGGGCAAAAGATGGACGATTTCGACAGTTTCGGCAATGTGATATAGATGTAGTTGCTCGTGGTAAACTGAGTTTACTTTATGATGCCCAAATGCCCGCAATTATCACGGAAATATTTGAAAAGATTAATATTGGTGATTTTGTTATTCGCATTAATAACCGCAAAATCCTGACAGGATTTTTCCAATCAGTAGGAGTTGCTGAAAACCAAATTAAAACCTGCATTAGTATTATTGATAATTTGGAAAAAATTGGCGAAGCTAAAGTTAAACAAGAGTTAGAGACAGAAGGTATTTCCTCAGAACAAACGGAAAAAATTATTGAGTTTGTGAAAATTGATGGTAGTATTGATGATGTTTTAGATAAACTCAAACACCTGGCTGAGAATTTGCCAGAAGCAGAACAATTTAATTTAGGAGTAACTGAATTAGAAACTGTCATTAATGGAGTTAGAAATTTAGGAGTTGCTGATAAACGTTTCTGTATTGATTTATCTATTGCTCGTGGTTTAAATTACTATACTGGAACAGTTTATGAAACTACCTTATTAGGTCATGCAGCTTTGGGGAGTATTTGTTCTGGTGGTAGATATGAAGAATTAGTGGGAACATTTATCGGTGAAAAAATGCCTGGTGTGGGTATTTCTATTGGTTTAACTCGGTTAATTAGCAGGTTGTTAAAAGCGGGTATTCTCAATACTTTATCTGCAACTCCTACTCAAGTGGTAGTAGTGAATATGCAAGAGGATTTAATGCCTGTTTATTTACAAGTATCTCAACAGTTACGTCAAGGGGGAATTAATGTTGTGACTAACTTTGAAAAACGCCCTTTAGGTAAACAATTTCAAGCCGCAGATAAACAGGGTATTAGATTTTGTGTAATTATTGGTGCGGAAGAAGCAGCAGCACAAAAATCATCATTGAAAGATTTACAAAGTGGTGAACAAATAGAAGTAGCTTTGGCAGATTTACCAGAAGAAGTTAAACGCAGACTGGCATAATTTTGATTACCACACTGTTAGCGTGGTAAATTATGAACAATCAGGAATAAATAGATGACGACAGAATCAGAAAACACTTTAAGAATTGCTCAACAAGCATTTGTCTATTTTACACAAGGCTTAGAAACTGGTAATTGGCAAGCATTTTTAGATATGCTAACGGATGATTTTACCTTTTGGTTTCCTATGGGAAAATTTCACGGGTTAAATATAGGTAAAGAACGAGCAAAGGAGTTTTTTGAATATGTTTCTGAAGCTTTCCAAGCAGGAATTAAGATTACTTCTTTAGACAATATTACTAGCAATGAAAAAACCGTGATTTTTGAATTTCGGGATGAAGGTAACTTATTTGGCAATCCTTATAAAAATCGGGTTGCAGTTGCTTTTGATATTCGAGACAATCAAGTTTGTGCTTATCGAGAATACTTTGGTAGTGATGGTAAATCTTATTAACAAGAAATACAACAGTACAGAATCATAAAATTCATTAATTCATCCGCGTTTATCTGCGTTTATCTGCGTTCGTTTATCTATGTGAACCAAATAAAATAATCACTGTTCCCACAAGCGAAATTATCACACCTGATAAATCCCATCTATTTGGTTTTACTCCTTCAACTAACCACAACCAGAGTAATGATGAAAGGATATAAATTCCTCCATAAGCAGCATAAACTCTACCAGCATTATCGGCATCTACTTTAGTTAGGGAAATAGCAAAGATAATCAAAGCAAAAATTCCGGGAATAATCCAAAAGATGCTTTTTCCTAATCTTAACCATGGCCAAAAACTGTAGCACCCGGAAATTTCTCCGAATGCTGCAATTAAAAGAAAAATCAGACTGGATATGTTCACACTGGAACTACAAATTTTTCACTTCCAGCCAAATCAAAAGCTGAGTGAATAACTTGCAAAGCTTTCACCCCTTCATCTTCTCCCACAACACAACTAATTTTAATTTCTGAAGTAGCAATCATTTGAATATTGATGTGATTTTTGGCTAAAGCTGTAAACATTTTGGCAGCAGTACCTGGTTGTCCCACCATCCCAGAACCAACTATACTCACCTTAGCGATCGCCTGATCTAATACTACTTCACCCCAATCAAACTCCGCTGCAACTTGCTGTAATTTCTGTTGGGCATTTTCTGCGTCCATTCTCGCTACAGTAAAGGCAATATCTCGACGGGGAACACCATCTACTATTCGACACCGTTGAGATTGAATAATCATATCCACACTGATATTATATTCTGCCAAAAATCCAAACAATTTGGCGGCCATACCCGGACGATTTGGTACTTGCCGAATCGCAATTCGCGCTTGATTCATATCCAACGCGACACCACGCACAGCAGGGGTATTAGCACTAGGAGAAGCTAAAGCAGTAGAGGAAGAATTAATTTCAAAGGTGTGACAGAGGGCAGCTATAGCGCGATCGCAATCTACCGCATCAACAACACAACTCACCTTAACTTCACTGGTAGAAATCATCTGAATATTTACACCAGCATCAGCCAAAGTTTTAAACATCTGCGCTGCTACCCCCGGACGACCAATCATTCCCGCGCCCACAATACTCACTTTAGCAGTATCTTTCTCTACCATCACTTCCGCTTCATCTGAAGTATGCTGATTTTTAAATATCGGTGCTATAGCTAATGATACTGCTTCTGCCCGTTTTAATATTGATGAATTTACTGTAAAAGCAATGTCGTTAGTATTACCTTCATGAATAGACTGAATAATTAAATCAACATCAACATTTTGCTGGGAAATTTCCCCAAATAACTGGGCTGCTACCCCTGGTCTATCAGGAACACGCAATAAAGCCACCTTTGCCTGTTGAATATCAAACTCTACAGCATCCACAGGTCGAGCTAATTCTAAATTCACTAACGCCCGATCTTGCCTTGGAGGCGTTGTTACCCAAGTTCCGGGCTGATCTGCCCAACTTGACCGTACCACCAGGGGAACGCCATAATTGCGGGCAATTTCCACAGCCCTGGGATGTAATACCTTCGCCCCTAAACTAGCCAATTCTAGCATTTCATCACTAGTGATTTCTGTCAATAATTGGGCTTCGGGAACAAGGCGCGGATCTGTAGTTAAAATTCCGGGGACATCTGTATAAATTTCACAAAAGTCTGCACCGATAGCGGCGGCGATCGCCACTGCGGAAGTGTCAGAACCACCACGTCCCAAAGTAGTAATTTCTAATTCTTCTGTACTGCTAATTCCTTGAAACCCGGCAACCACAACCACTTTGCCGCCATTAATTTGCCGCATTAAGCGTTCAGTTTCAATATGTAAAATCCGAGCGCGAGAGTGTTCTGCTTCGGTAACAATGCCCACCTGAGCGCCAGTCATCGAAATTGCTGGTTGACCAATTTCCTGCAATGCCATACTTAGTAAAGCAATAGTAACTTGCTCTCCCGTAGAAAGCAGCATATCCATTTCCCGACGACTAGGAGTTTTAGAGATATCATGAGCTAGTTTCACTAACCCATCAGTAGTTTTACCCATCGCTGAAACCACTACTACTACAGAGTTTCCAGCTTTGACCGTTTTTTTAACTCTAGTCGCCACAGCTTGAATCCGTTCAACTGAACCAACTGATGTACCACCGTATTTTTGAACTATGAGCGCCATAAAATTCTCTTTAATCACTTGTTTTGCCACAGTCAAGGTTGTCACGACTATGAAAAACCCTGAAAGTGCCAGTTTAGATTACCAAAAAAAATACATCCGTTAGCAATCTTGGACTCTGATTTTAATCACAAATTAACCATTTACATGAATTATCTTAACCAATTTATCACCTTTTTTGTTTATTGTGGTTAGGGATAAAAAAGTATTGTTATGCAAATAAATAAATACTAATCCGCTCAAACATGGCAAATAATACCACGTATTCCTAGCAGACTGTTTATTTACATAACACTGCTAGGATATTTTATAGAATTAGGAGTCAGGAGTTCAGGAGGAAGGAGAAAGAAGAATAGTTTTCACCAATTACCAATTACCAATTACCAATTACCAATCACCAATTACCAATTACCAATTACCAATTACCTGTTCCCTGTTCCCTCTCTCAACGAGTGAATTTAATTTTGTCCGACTACTTAAAATTAAATGTTTAAATTGAATTTAAACTGAGATTGTTCGTTTCTTAATCTTCTCTTAACTATTTAGTATCAAATTAATACCAGGATGTAATTCCCTAAGTAAGTATTTCTAAAAACTTAAGAGGCAGTATGGCTTTTTTATCCACCATTTTGAATCGTGTTGTTGCCACTTCAGTCATAACCGGGGCTGTTGCATTGAGTCCAATGTTGAGTGCGATCGCTCAAGCTGAAACTTTAAACGGTGCTGGAGCAACCTTTCCCGCTCCTTTGTACGAACGTTATGCTCGTGAAGTTAAGAAAAAATACCCCGACTTGAAAGTTAACTACCAAGCCATTGGTAGTGGTGGTGGTATTCGTCAAACCATTGCGGGAACAGTTGACTTTGGTGGTAGTGACGCAGCGATGAAAGATGATGAAATCGCTAAAGTTAAGAATGGTGTGATCTTAGTACCCACTGCTGGTGGTGCCGTTTCCGTTGTTTATAATTTACCTGGTGTCAGCAAACTGAGATTATCTCGTGCTACATTACCAGCAATTTTCTCTGGACAAATTAAAAACTGGGATGACGCGAAAATTAAAGCGGATAACCCCGGTGCAAATCTACCAAATAGTCCAATTAAATTTGTAGTTCGCGCTGATGGTAGTGGTACAACATTTATTTTCACCAACCATTTAAGTGCTATTAATGGTTATTTCAAAGGCAGAATTGGAGCTAACACCGCTCCCAAATGGATATTACCCAACGTTCTCAAAGGTAAAGGTAATCCTGGAGTAGCAGCTTTAGTGAGAAGCACCCCTGGATCTATTGGTTATGTTGAATATGACTACGCTACTAAAAACAAACTAAATTCAGCGGAAGTCCAAAATAAGAAAGGTGAGTTTGTCGCTCCTTCTTTAGCATCTGCTAACTCAGCTTTATCCAATGTAGCTTTTCCTAGTAACTACCGCGTTTTTATCGGAGATCCCAGTCAAGGTTATCCTATCGTTGGTTTGACATGGATGATGGTTTATCAGAAGTATTCTAATCCTGCAAAAGCTGAAGCTGTGAAGAAATGGATTAACTGGGTACTCAAAGACGGTCAACAGTATAATGATGACCTCAACTACACTAAAATTCCTAGTGATGTTGTGAACCGTGTTCTCCAAACAGTAAATAGCACCGTTAAGTAATTTTTACGTAAGCATTCAGCCGTCATCTAGACTGTTACGTAGCTAAATTTGATCATCCTAATTTGGTGGGGGTAATTCATGAATTACCCCTACGGGCTGATTGGTGAACGCTTATATCTAATGTACCAGATTTCATAAACTTTTTATTGATCATGGCTAATTTAAGTGATGGAGATATTGATTTAACATCCACTGGTGGCGTTAATTTCTGGTTTGATAAGGGATTTACATGGCTAGTGTATATTTTCTCTGGTATTACTGTAGCTATCCTCTTTCTCATGACCTGGGTGATTTATAAAGAAGCACAACCAGCTATTGATAAATTTGGATTGGGCTTTTTATGGGGACAAGATTGGGATACAGGGAATCAAATTTTTGGGGCATTACCTTACATCTATGGAACTTTGGTCAGCAGTGCGATCGCTGTTTTACTAACTATACCCGTAGGCATATCCATAGCCTTAGTCACAAGTGAAGACTTTTTACCAAATCCGGTCAAAACTACCATAGCCTTTGTCATCGAATTAATTGCCGCTATCCCCAGTGTAATTATTGGTTTATGGGGAATTTTCATCTTTATTCCTTTCATCGTCCCCATAGAAAAATGGTTAAGTAGTGTCCTTGGGTTTATACCACTATTTAATACACAAGACCCTGCCGGCAACAATATGTTGACAGCAGGTATTGTTCTCGCCATTATGACCTTACCCGCAATGGCAGCTATTTCTCGTGATGTTTTAATGGTTATCCCTAAAGAGTTACGTAGCTCATCTATGGCTTTAGGAGGAACTCGTTGGGAAACAATTTTTCGAGTTTTATTACCAGCAGCATTTTCTGGGATAGTCAGTGCAACAATGCTATCTCTAGGTAGGGCTTTAGGAGAAACAATGGCTGTAACAATGCTAATTGGTAACTCCGCCCAAATTAGTATATCTCTTTTAGATCCAGCATATAATATCCCCGCAGTTTTAGCCAATGAATTTGCCGAAGCCGAACCGGGCTTACATATTGGGGCATTAAGTTATTTAGGTCTAATTTTATTTGCCTTAACTCTAGCTATAAATATTGCGGCTGTATTAGTAGTGGAGTGGGTTGCTAAAAAGAATAGATAACAGGAATCAAGGAGTCAGGAGTCACCGAGTCAGGAGTCAGGAGGAAGGAAGAAGGAAGAAGGAAGAAGGAAGAAGGAAGAAGGAGGAAGAAAGAATCAGGAAGGAGTAAAAGTTTCTTATCGTCTGGCTTTTTTGGTAAATTTTATTCCTCATTCCCGTTCATAGCTTTACAGACAATTCAAAATCTAAAATCCAAAATCCAAAATTAACATGAGCGCTTATCCAAATTCAGAAATAGATCAGTCCACAGCGGATGAATTGTATCAGCCATTATCCAGAGGTAGGCAATTATTTACATACGCAATGAATGGGATTGCCTTTGGTTTGAGTGTTTTAGCACTGTTGCCACTATCATCCATACTGTGGGAAATCATGTCACGGGGGCTTTCTGGTTTCAAGCTAGAGATGTTATTTCATCCATTAATTGAAAATGGGTTTGCTAATGCTATTCTTGGTACTATACTTATGGTAAGTATCGGTGCATTACTCAGTATTCCTGTCGGGGTAATTACAGGAATTTTCTTAGCAGAATTTAGTCAAACCAGCCCACTTACGCGGTATGTGCGGTTTATTACTAGCATTCTGACAGGTGTTCCTTCCATTATTGTTGGGATATTCGCTTACGGTGTAATTGTTTTATTAACTAAGGGATTTAGCGCCATTGCCGGTGGTTTTGCCTTAGCTGTAATCATGCTACCAATGATAGTATTGACAACAGAAGAGGCTTTAAAGCTCATTCCTGTTCCCCAACGTCTTGCATCCGCAGCCTTAGGAGGAACTCGTTTTCAAACTACCTTTCGTGTTATTGTTAGTTCGGCTATCCCAGGGATTACTACCGGTATTTCCCTAGCTATCGCTCGAGCTTCTGGCGAAACAGCGCCACTAATTTTTACCGCTTTATTTAGTCAAAATTGGTCTGATGGTTTATTAAGTCCTACTGCTTCCTTACCAGTATTGATTTTTAACCTTTATAACAATCCTGATCCAGCCGTAAATCAATTAGTATGGACAACCTCCATCATTCTCCTAACTTTAGTTTTGTTTTTCAGCGTGCTATCTCGCGTAATTGCTAAGAAAAGATAAGGTCAACTAAAAAATTTTCTTTCGTACTTTAGTCAATCATGAGTAACTTAACTACTGCCATCCAAGTCAAGAATCTTAGCTTTTATTATGGAAACTATAAAGCTATTGAAGGAATATCATTAGATATCTATAAAAATCAAGTTACTGCATTAATTGGTCCTAGTGGTTGTGGTAAATCTACATTTATTAAAACCATTAATCGGATTAGTGAATTAGAAGGAAAAGTCAAAGTCGAAGGTCAGATAGAATTTTTTGGTCAGAACATCTACGATCCTAAGATTAATATCAATCGTCTGCGTCGAGAAATTGGCATGGTATTCCAAAAACCCAATCCTTTTCCCATGAGCATTTATGAAAATGTGGCTTATGGTGTGAGAATTGCTGGTAAATCTCCAAAAGTAGTATTAGATGAAATTGTCGAATCTGCCCTGAAAGGTGCGGCTTTGTGGGATGAAGTCAAAGATAAACTTCATCAGTCTGCTACAGGTCTTTCTGGTGGACAACAACAACGTCTCTGTATCGCTAGGGCTTTGGCTGTTAAACCCAAGGTTTTACTAATGGATGAACCCTGTTCAGCCCTTGATCCGATCGCTACAATGAAAGTAGAAGAATTAATTCACAAATTGCGAACAGAATTCACGATTGTGATTGTTACTCATAATATGCAGCAAGCAACTCGCGTTTCTGATTTTACTGCTTTTTTCAGCACCGATGAAAGCCGCATTGGTCAAATGGTGGAATTCGGGGAGACTGGTCAAATCTTTCGGAATCCGCTAGATACTCGCACCCATGACTATGTGTCTGGACGATTTGGTTAAGTACATACAATAGAAAAGTGTAGACTGAGGGTAATCAGGATTTAAAATTAATTGCATTCCTATTCCCAAATCCGAAATTGGTATGACTCATTCTACAGATATTGTCACCTTAGCTCGTTGGATGGCGGCTGATTTCAGCAATCAAGCCCAGGTTTTTGAGAATCCGGCTTTTTTTGCCCATATTCGTGTATGTATGCGTCCCCTGGATTGGGGGGTATTATCAGGGGTGAGTTTGTTCGTGGAACAAGCTTATGATTATATGCTGAATAAGCCCTATCGGGTGCGGGTGTTACATCTGACGACGGTGGGGGATAAAATCCATATTGAAAACTATACTGTCAAAGATGAAAAAGACTTTTATGGTGCTTCCCGTGATTTACCAAGATTGCAGACTTTAACGAGCGATCGCTTGGAAAGACTCTGTGGTTGTAACATGATTGTAGAGTGGACTGGGAACAAATTCCAAGGCACAGTCGAACCAGGAAAAGGCTGCATTGTCATCCGTGACGGGCAAAGAACCTATTTAGATAGTGATTTTGAACTTGATGGTCAACAGTTCATCAGCCGCGACAGAGGGCGAAATCCTGACACCGATGAGCATATCTGGGGGTCTGTTGCTGGTCCATTTTACTTTGCGCGCTGGGCGAATTTTGCTGAAGAAGTGAAGTTAAATCCCTAAGATCCATTGGAGGACAGGCTTTTTGTCTGTCCAGTTAAGTAAAAACATGAATCTTCAAAAAAATTTCTCCTAGATGGTGCAAATTGGGAAAAATGGTGCTACTATTAGTAATTGTGGGCGCGGCGACATAGCCAAGTGGTAAGGCAGAGGTCTGCAAAACCTCCATCCCCCGGTTCAAATCCGGGTGTCGCCTTTGAGAAAACAGCTAAAACTAATATTTTAGATAGTCAGATAAGGGACGGGTTTAATACTCGTCCCTAATTTTTTTGGGATACTTTTGGGGTAAATTCGGCTAGTTTGGGATAACTGCAAAGTGTAATTATCCTGGAGTTATCCCTAAAAAAACTGATATGTAACTTACAATACACTAATTTACAAACTATTGCTAGTGCAGTTCTTTACTTTTCAAATATGCTGGTAATGTCGTATATTTGATATTGCATAGCCTAATTAACACTAATTTCAATAATATGGCAGAAAAAGTATTAGTTCCCTTCACCTTAGATGGTGGAACTATTTTAGTGGAAGTTGAAGCACCAGAAAAACCAAAAGAAGGAGGACGAGAGAGGGTTTCAAAGAATCATTCTGAAATCGTTTCTGACAAAGTTACAGAAGCAAAACAAACTTTTGCAGAAGCTATCCAGCAGATTAAACCAGTAGTTACGACTATTGCAGATCAATTCAAAGATTTGGATACTAAAGAAATGGAAGTAAAGTTTGGTGTGAAATTGTCTACTCAAGCAGGAGTGATTTTAACTTCTGTAGGTGGAGAAGTAAACTTTGAAATTACTGTGAAGTGGAGTAAGGAACAGAGTTCAAAACAACAGAGTTCATAGGTTCTATGTTACAGGAAAGTCAAGATAAGAGGTTTGAAAGTGCGATCGCTCGCATTTACTATAAAGATACCGAACAAGTTATTGGTGCTGGTTTTTTGGTAACTCAGCAGCATCTTCTGACCTGCGCTCATGTAGTTATGGATGCTTTAGGTATTAAGGAAGAAAAAGAATTACTAAATGAAGTTATCGAACTTGACTTTCCTTTTATTGCTCCTGGAACAATAATAAAAGCTAAGGTTGTATTTTGGCGTGGTTTAACAGGTAAAAAAGGAGAAGATATTGCTGGACTTGAATTACAAGATACTCCACCAAATTCCGCAAATCCCGTTCAACTAATTTCTACATTAGATTTGCAAAACCATAATTTTGAAATTTTTGGCTTTCCTGATGATTACGAAAAAGATGGTCGTTGGTCATTTGGTCAGATAACCAAAGAAAATACTCTTGGCTTAGTACAAATGCACACGCAAAATGGTTTTTTAGTTCAACCAGGATATAGTGGTTCTGGGGTGTGGGATACATCCTTACAAGCAGTAGTCGGAATGGTAGTCAGTAAAGATAATAGAGAAGATGCTAAAGCAGTATTTATGACTCCTACAACTCTGCTGCTTGAATCTTGGAGTTTTTTAAATCTGATTAATATTTTAAATGCTAATCTGGATACAGCTACTATTCAAACAGCTTATAAAGCCTGTTATTCATGGGGAAATCTACCAATCACAGTAGCAGATATTGTTAAAAATTTGTATGATCTGGATAAAAATTTAGATGGTAAAATAAAACAATTTAATCATAACGACAATACAGCACAATTTATCAAATATTTAATTACTAATTCTCAGATTCGTCAAACAAAGTTAGAAGATTTAAAAAAATGGGGAAGTGATAATATAGACAATTTTGATAACCTGATTAAAAATGTTAACCAACAATATCAAAATACTGATACTAAACAGGAATCATACATATTAATTAAAATAGAACCATTGACAACAAAATCAAGATCAAAAATCCCAAAATTTAAAATTAGTGGTGGTGTTATTCCTAATATTCAAAATTATATAAAACACCAAACAGGGTTTGAGTCAATTAAATTTTCTGATTCTCCTGATGATAGCTTTACACTCAAAGAAATTGAAAAAAACCTTTTTCTTTCATTATTCCAAAAAATTCCTTGTAAGTTAGAAAAGGATAAAAAATTTGTATTTTTTCTACCCCCACAATACCTTAATCATCCTGTTGAAACATGGGAAATTGATGATTTTGGAGATAGAATTCCTGTACGTCAGAGATATCCGGTGATGGTTCGTGACGTTACACGCTTAAACACAAACTATCTAAATGTTAAACAAAGCAATTGGATTGATAAATGGCAGCAATTAGAAAATATTACCTGCAATGATTTTCAAAAGCTACATGAATATAATGAAACAAGATTTTCTGTATTAATGAAGCAAGCAATTGGTGTTATACTAAATATTTTTGATGAGAATAAAAAAAATGATGCTGATAAAATTATTAAGATTTTTAGTTCATTGAAGAGTAATGTTGTTCCTATCGCTATCTGTCACAGAGATAAAATTACTTTAGAGCAACAAGAATATGAAATCAGAGCAAATAATGAGTTAAATTGCTATATTCATACATTACCTAATCATGTTCTGGAACAATATGAAAAATTCTTGCTTAATGACAACGACAATCAATATCTATTCGTAAATAATGTTTTTATCATTTACGAAAACCCTCACATTTTACCATTTAAAGCTGAAGCAATCATTATTAACTAGGTATTCTTATGACAGACTGGAAAATATTTAAAGGTAACAATACACAAGATACAAACTGGACTCTTCCAGAACCTCCCAGTTGGCGAGATTTTAATAATAGTGAAAGCGACCCCAAAAAAAGACGCGCAGAAACATTTCAAGCACGTTCAGAAGAAATAGACTTAGTAAATGCGGCTTTATATTTACGACGACCTTTATTAGTAACAGGTAAACCAGGAACAGGTAAAACTTCTTTAGCCTATGCTGTAGCTTATGAACTAGGATTAGGAGAAGTATTACATTGGCCAATTACCACCCGCACCACGCTAAAAGATGGACTTTATAATTATGATGCCATAGGACGTTTACAAGATGCTAAAGATAAAGATAAAGACAAAGACAACTTAGCAGAAATTGGTAAATATATTAATTTAAGTTCACTGGGAACAGCTTTACTACCATCTGACAAACCCAGAGTTTTATTAATTGATGAAATTGATAAAAGTGACATTGATTTACCTAATGATTTACTACATATTTTTGAAGAGGGAGAATTTGAAATACCAGAACTAAGGCGCATAGCTGATAAACTAGATCGGGTAGAAGTACAGACAGCATATAAAGATCAAAAAGCCACTATTGAAAAAGGTAGAATTCGCTGTACATCCTTTCCTTTTGTGATTTTAACCAGTAATGGTGAACGAGATTTTCCTCCTCCCTTTTTAAGACGTTGTATCAGATTAAATATTCAAGAACCAGATAAAACAGAATTAGAACGAATAGTTAAAGCACATCTACAGTTAGATGATGAACTATCTGAAAAAGCGGATAATTTAATTGAGCAATTTCTCAAAAAACGTCAAAATGGGGAATTAGCAACAGATCAACTTCTTAACGCTGTTTACTTAGTTACTAGAGAAAATTCACCAACAGGGACAACTAAAGATGATTTGATTGAGAAAATATTAAAGTATTTAGATAGTTCCGAGGATTCATGATTAAGAAGTAAATAATTGTAGGTTGGGTTAAACGAAGTGAAACCCAACATTAAGAGGTTGTTTGAAAAGTATTATATGAAACCCATAATCTCCAAAAACCTAACCCCCCTCCCCCCCCTTCCCTACAAGGGAAGGGGGGTTTTAAAGCCTCTCCCCTGGTAGGGGAGAGGTTTGGAGAGGGGTCTGTTTACACATTAAAAACTTTTAAAACATCCTCTAAGGGGAGATAGTGAAGTTTGGTGTTGGGTTTCGTTCCATTGCTTCGCAACGCTGACGCGAACAACCCAACCTACAGATGATTTGATTGAGAAAATATTAAAGTATTTAGATAGTTCCGAGGATTCATGATGAACAGGTTGATTAAACTTCTACAACACCTAGAACTGGACATGAGTGCAGAGGAAATTGCTGATGCTATTTGGTTAGCAAACCAGATCAAATTACCATTAGCAATTACATCTGTTGATGAAGTTACTCAACCAAATCAAATTTCTCAAACTGAGATTTCTAAATTACCTCAACGAGAAAGTTATCAAAATTTAGATGCTTCGGATGATTCTACAGTAGAAAACATTCAAGAAACTACAGCTAAAGCTTATACAAGAAATGCTGTGGATTCTATTTCTCAATCTAATTATACTGAAAAATCAACCTCTGAAAAATCAAAACCTGCATCATCAGGAGTACCTTTTAAATCTCCTGCTGTTGCTGCTTTACCTAATGCTTTAGAAATTGGTAGGTCACTCCGTCCATTGATGCGGAAAGTTCCATCTCGGATAAAATTTGTTTTAGATAAAGAAAATACAGCCCAACAAATAGCGGAAAATGATGTTTGGATACCAGTTTTAAAACCTGCGCGAGAACGTTGGTTAGATTTGGTGATAGTTGTTGAAGAAAATCGCGCTACTGTAGTTTGGGAAGAAACTATCAATGAGTTTCGCAAATTAATGGAAAGACATGGAGCTTTTAGAAATGTTTATACTTGGAATTTATGCACAAATGATGGTAAACCGCAATTTTTTCACCAGCAGAGAAAAGCTACAAAAAAACAACGTTCCCGCAGTCCCAAAGAACTATTAGAACCTAATGGTAGACGTTTAATATTATTAATTAGTGATTGTATTTCCTCTTTATGGTGGGAAGGAGAAATAGATAATTTATTAGAATTATGGTCTAAACAAGTCTCGGTAACAATTCTGCAATTATTACCGGAACAATTATGGGAACGCACTGTTTTAGATTTGGGTATTTCCGTTTCTTTAAGTGCGATTGAACCAGGTTTACTCAATTCTAAATTGACTATTCATGATTTCCCTTTCTGGTTAGAAGAAAAACCCAATCAAGCGCTAAAGTTACCTATTGTGATTTTAGAACCTGAATCTTTAGAATATTGGGCAAAAGTGATTGCAGGTACAGGTAATATTGACACAGTGGGTATTTTATTTATGCCTAACTGGAAAGAGTTAAAACCCACAGATAAATTATCCAGTTCACAAACAACAAAAGATCCAGAATTATTAGTTAATAACTTTTATCGTAGTGCTTCACCTTTAGCGAGAAGATTAGCAAATTTGATGTCTTCTGCACCTGTAAGTATACCTGTAATTCATCTGATTCAAGAAAAAATGTTGCCACCACCAAGAAAGCCAATTATTTTGGCGGAAATTTTTATGAGTGGTTTGTTAGAACCTAAGTTAATTAGTAAAGAAAATCAGCCAGAAAAGTGGCAATATGATTTTGTTGAGGGAGTGCGAGAAGTTTTATGGCGTTCTGTAAGATTAACAGAAATTGAAGCCATGTTCAAAGCTGTTTCTGAATATATATGTCAGAAAGCTGGTATATCAATTAGAAGTTTTCCTGCATTGCTATTTCCTAATTCTGATTTGGATGAAAAGACAAAAGCAGAAATTTTCCCCTTTGCTGAGATTAATCAACAAGTATTGCGTCAGTTAGGGGGAGATTATGCTAAGTTAGCAGAACAGTTAAACCCAGTAGGGGTAATTCACGAATTACCTCTACCAGAAATCAAAACCTTTGAATTTGAATCTGCTATCATCACAGAAAATGAGACATCTATTAATCTAGAACCTTTTAACTTTACATTTGCCAAGATTGAATTTAAAAAATCAGGGTGGCTTAGACAAAAAACAGAATTAAATATTAACAAGCAAAAAAAACAAGCCCAGCATTTTATAGAAGACTTAGGTAATGGTATTCAACTAGAAATGGTAGCAATTCCCGGTGGTAGTTTTATGATGGGTTCACCAAAAAATGAGCCAGGACGCAGGGAAACTGAGAGTCACCAGCATCAAGTTACAGTACCACCGTTTTTATTGGGTAAATATCCTGTTACCCAAGCACAATGGCAAGCAGTAGCCGCTTTACCTCAAGTCAACCAAGAACTAAAACCAAACCCATCTAGGTTTGAAGGAGCAAATCGCCCTGTAGAATGGGTTTCTTGGCATGATGCGGTGGAGTTTTGTAACCGACTATCAAATCATACTCAAAGACCCTATAGACTGCCCAGTGAAGCAGAATGGGAATATGCCTGTCGTGCCGGAACTACCACACCATTTCATTTTGGTGAGACGATTACCACAGATTTAGCTAATTATAATGGTAACTATATTTATGGTGATGGAGTTAAAGGAATTTGGGAAGAAGAAACAACAGAAGTAGGAAGTTTTAAAATAGCCAATGAATTTGGATTATATGATATGCACGGTAATGTATGGGAATGGTGTCAAGATGATTTGCATAATAATTATGAAGATGCGCCTACAGATGGAAGCGCGTTGATAAGTAATAAAGCTAAAATTAACAAGCTGCTGCGCGGTGGTTCGTGGGACAACGCTCCTGGGAATTGCCGTTCTGCTTGTCGCTACGACAACAACCTCGACAACGACAACAACGATATTGGTTTTCGGGTTGTGTGTAGTGGTGCGGCGAGGACTCTTTAGCCCTTTGCACTCTTGCGCTTTTGCGCTTTGCTCTTTCTTCTCTTTACCCCTACGAGCGTAGCGAGACGATTTTTTTTGTCAGAATCAGGATAACCAGGATTTAAGGATTTACAGGATGGGTTGGTCGTTTTGTTTATAGGTTTTCTGATACTGATTTTTATTGATTGTTTTATTAATGTATTCCCTGGAAATATCATTGTCTGAATCAGGATGTCCAGGATTTAAGGATGTACAGGATGGTTTGA
>NZ_VIKZ01000040.1:25504-38553 GCF_009711985.1 Dolichospermum sp. UHCC 0260
TATTCCCTAGAAATGTCAAACATCCTGTTAATCCTCTAATCCTGGATATCCTGATTCAGACAAAAATTAAACTCAATATCCATTAATTTAAGACTATGAAAGACTATAGAAATGTCAAATATCCTGTTAATCCTCTAATCCTGGATATCCTGATTCAGACAAAAATTAAACTCAATATCCATTAATTTAAGACCGTGAAATACTATCAACAACATCCTAACGCCTTTCCTCTTCAATATCTCCAGGACTTGTGGGGAGAAATCCAAGCTTGTCCCTATTTTGCTATCAATAACCTCAACCGAGATTTTATCAATACTAAAGGCTTTTCTGTGGTATTTCAGCGTCAAGGTTTAGCAGAAGTTATTCAAAAATTCCCCTATTTTAAGCCTTATTTAGATTTGGCACTTTTGCCTAATTGTAATGCTTTTTATCTGAATCCTTTACTACTCAAAGCAGGTTCTCGCGTTGACCCCCATATTGACCGGTCTTTGCGTTCCTATTGTAAAACCGTTGAACCTCCTGCATTTGTGAGCGTTCTTTATGTACGTGTACCAGAAGATATGGAGGGAGGAGAATTGGTGCTGAAGTTGCAAAAACGCCAAGTGGGACAAATTAAACCGCAAACCAATTCTTTAATTTACTTTCAGGGTGATTTAACTCATTCTGTCAATGCAGTGACAACTCCTGGAAATCGGTTAAGTCTTGTGTGTGAACAGTATAGTTTAAGTGAAGATGAACTTGAAGAAATACCAGAGTTTACATTAGAATCAAGAGCTAATCAAGGGAATGGAAAAAAACAAAGAAAGTAGGCTGATGTCAAAGGATGATATGATCAACTTGTAAAATACGCAAATACTATAAATATAGATTTCCCCATTTTTTTACCGATAAGAGAACTTCACAAAAAAGATTACAGCACTTCCCGGTGTTATGAGGTACATATCTAGCGGGCAAGATGCCCGCACTACAAGAGTTTCATGATTCAACTTTGTACCTCATAAGAGCGGAAACCGCTGTATCCAGTCTTATGGGGTATTTTTGATTTGTAAGTCTCTGAAACAATTTTTTAGGAGTATGTTAGAGGTGTTTAGCTAAAAATTAACATTACTACCATTACCTCTAAGTGCAATGAAGCATAATCGCCTGATAGCTTTAATATCGGTATTCACACTAGCAATTAGTTTATCTGCCTGTGGAGAAACTAACTCAAAGAATCCCAATCCTAACAAATCTTCCAGTCAAACTACAACTGCTTCCAGCAAACTAGATTTAGGAGGTAATATTGAATTAACAGGTGCCGGTGCTACTTTTCCGTCACCCCTTTACCAAACCTGGTTTGCGGAGTTAAACAAAAAATACCCCAATTTAAAAGTTAACTATCAGCCAGTTGGTAGTGGCGCTGGTGTTGAGCAGTTTACCAAAGGGACAGTAGACTTTGGTGCTAGTGATGTAGCCATGAAAGATGAAGAAATTCAGAATATCCCCGCAGATAAAGGAGTGATCTTACTACCTGTAACTGCTGGTAGTATTGTTCTGGCTTATAACTTACCAGATATTGCTGATAGCTCAGGTGGCGTAGCCATACTCAAACTACCACGAGCAGTTTATATTGATATTTTACTAGGTAAAATCAAATCTTGGGATGATCCGGCGATCGCTCAAGCTAATCCTGATGTAAAATTACCAAAAGAGGAGATAAAAGTTATTTATCGGGCTGATGGTAGCGGGACTACAGGCGTTTTTACCAAACACCTTAGCGCCATTAGTCCAGAATGGAAAACTAAAGTAGGTGACGGTAAAAGTGTAAAATGGCCTGTAGGAATTGGTGCTAAAGGCAATGAAGGTGTTACCGCCCAAATTCAACAAACTCCAGGTGCTATTGGTTATGTAGAATATGGCTATGCCAAACAAAGTAATCTCAAATTTGCGAGTTTAGAAAATAAAGCTAAAAAGTTTGTTTTGGCTTCTGAAGAATCAGCATCTAAAACGTTAGCATCAGTAACTTTACCAGAAAATCTTCGCGCTTTTATTTCTGATCCTGAAGGGGAAGGTTCTTACCCAATCGTCACTTATACTTGGATTCTCGCTTATAAAAAATATGCTGATGCTGGTAAAGCCAAGGCAATAGAAGCAACTATTGAGTACGCTTTAACCGATGGACAAAAGTTAGCTACTCAATTAGGGTATGTTCCTTTACCAGCAAATGTGATTGCTAAAGTGGCTGCTGCTGCTGATCAAATTAGTCCTGATTATAAAATCTCTCTTGGTGCTGATCCTAAAACTACAAAGTAATGACAAGCTAGTGGTCTGTAAAATTTATTTTGACGGGTTTTTGGTAGTGCGGGCATCTTGCCCGCGTGAGCGAGACGCTCACACTATTGCCCGCGTGAGCGAGACGCTCACACTATTGCCCGCGTGAGCGAGACGCTCACACTACAGTCCATCATTTTTATCTTGACAAACTACTAGTTTTGAGAAAGTTCGCTTTTTCCCAAATCTTAGAGTCAGCATTCATGTCCATAAATTTTCCAGAAACCCCATTAGTCACGAAAAATCGCTCGGAAATAGACAGAAATCTAGATCGGAGCTTTATTTGGTTAACTCGAATTTTTGCCCTAGCAATTGCTGGGATTTTATTATGGATTACCTTGCAAGTTGCTATTGCGGCCAGTCCAGCTATCCAAAAATTCGGGATTAATTTCTTAATCACCAGCAATTGGAACCCTGTTAATGATGAATATGGGGTATTACCTGCGATTTATGGGACTCTCATGAGTTCTTTAATCGGACTAATTTTAGCAGTTCCAATTGGTGTGGGGACAGCGATTTTATTGAGTGAGGATTTTTTGCCATCCCAGGTAAAATTGGTACTGGTATTTTTAGTAGAATTACTAGCTGCCATTCCCAGTGTTGTCTACGGAGTCTGGGGAATTTTTGTTTTAATCCCGATTTTAACTGATTTGGGCAAATGGCTGCATCATTATTGGGGCTGGCTACCTATTTTTAGTACCTCACCTACAGGGCCAGGAATGTTACCTGCGGGAGTGATCTTAGCAATTATGACTTTGCCAATTATCACCGCTATTTCTCGTGATGCTTTGATTTCTGTACCTTCGGGTTTACGTCAAGCTGCCTTGGCAATCGGTGCAACCCGTTGGGAAACAATTTTTCAAGTTATTATCCCCGCTGCTTTTTCTGGCATTGTCAGTGCGGTGATGTTGGCACTTGGTAGAGCCATGGGTGAAACAATGGCTGTGACAATGTTAATTGGTAATGCCAATAATATTAACATCTCTTTCTTAGCACCATCTAATACAATTTCTTCCCTACTAGCAAATCAATTTGCTGAAGCTAATGGGTTACAAGTTGCTGCTTTAATGTATGCGGCTTTAATCCTATTTCTATTGACGATGATAGTCAATATTCTGGCAGAGTTTATTGTGGCGCGAGTCCAGAGACTATAGTGATAGGTTAAATTATGACTTCTTCTTTTGAGCAAAGAAGCCTGACTCGTTCTCCTTCCTCTCCTCGGACATTGTTGAATACAGCAATGACTGGATTAGCTTTTATCTGTGGAGCATTGGCACTAGTCCCCTTGTTGGCAGTGCTTTATTATGTAGTAATTAGAGGGTTTAGTAGTTTAAATCTCAATATTTTTACGCAGTTACCACCGCCGCCTTTTGGCAAAAATGGCGGTTTTGGTAATGCCATTGTTGGCACAATTCTCATGGTCGGGATTGCCGCTGTCATTAGTGTTCCCTTTGGTGTATTGGCCGCAATTTATTTAAATGAGTTTAGTTCCCAAAAGATTGCTAGATGGATACGTTTTGCTACTAACGTCCTCAGTGGTGTTCCTTCTATTATTGCTGGGGTATTTGCTTATGGAATTGTGGTTTTGACCTTAGTAAAGCTGAATTTAGGCTCTTACTCAGCCCTGGGGGGTGGATTTGCCTTAGCAATTTTGATGTTACCTATTATTGTAAAAACTACAGACGAAGCTTTGCAATTAGTATCTCAAGATTTGCGGCAAGCGTCTGTTGGATTAGGTGCAAGTAATTTGCAAACTGTGATCCTGGTGGTATTGCCGGCTGCATTACCAACAATTGTCACTGGTTCTACTTTGGCGATCGCTCGGGCTGCTGGAGAAACAGCACCATTAATATTTACGGCTCTTTTTTCTGCTTTTTGGCCGGATAGCATTCTCAAACCTACTGCTTCTCTCGCGGTTTTAGTCTACAACTTTGCTACTTCTCCCTTCCCAACTTGGCAATCTCTAGCTTGGGCTGCGTCTTTAATCCTCGTAATGATGGTTTTAATTACTAGTATTATTACTCGCTGGGTGACTAAACAAAAGGTTTAGTCAAGAGGCTATCAACAAAACTGAAACTCATCCCGAAAAACTTATTCTTTAACTTACCTTTGGGGGTTAAAGTCCCCTGCTTCTACAAGCAGCGGGTTTTGCGTCGGGGTAAAATCCCCGTTGCAAAACGTAATTCTAAATTCTAAATTCTAAATTCTGCATTCATTTAAGTATTTATGGCTACTACAATTAGCACGATTAATGGGGCTGAATCGGTTTTACGCACAGAAGATCTCAATATCTACTACGGCAATTTTTTGGTTGTACAGAATGTTTGGCTAGATATTCCTAAAAATCGGGTGACGGCTTTTATTGGACCATCTGGCTGCGGTAAAAGTACATTATTGCGATGTTATAACCGTCTAAATGATTTAATCGCATCATTTAGAGCCGAAGGTAAAGTTTATTTCTATGATAAAAATCTCTATGCACCCAATACTGATCCCGTAGAGGTGCGGAGACGTATTGGTATGGTGTTTCAAAGACCCAACCCATTTCCCAAGTCAATTTATGAAAATATTGCTTTTGGGGCCAGAATTAATGGCTACAGGGGTGATATGAATGAATTAGTAGAACGGAGTTTGCGACAAGCGGCTTTGTGGGATGAAGTCAAGGATAAATTGCGCCAAAATGGTTTATCTTTATCTGGTGGACAACAACAACGTTTATGTATTGCCAGAGCGATCGCAGTACAACCAGAAGTTATCCTCATGGATGAACCATGTTCTGCTCTTGATCCTATTTCTACCTCGCGGGTTGAAGAACTAATTCATCAACTTAAAGAGCAATATACCATCGTCATAGTCACTCACAATATGCAGCAAGCATCACGAGTATCTGATAAAACGGCATTTTTTAATGTTAGAGCCTCAGAATCAGGTGGACGGGCTGGGTATTTAGTAGAGTACAATTCGACAGAGCTAATTTTCAGCAACCCTCAACAGGAAGATACCAAAGCTTACATTAGCGGTAAATTTGGGTAATGCTGAGATGATAAAACAAGTGGTAAAAATGTTTTGGTGGTTGTTGATAATTAGTTGATAATTAACAGTTAACCAAGAATTGATCCGTTTTTGGAGGAGTGCCAGCAGAATGTCTAACACTATTTTATCCAATTCTCGTTTTCCTACCAGGAATTTTGGGAAGATATTATCCTTGAGTATATTGATATGCGCGACTTTTATATTACCTGCATCGGCGCAAGAAAAGGCAAAATTATGGCGAACTTTAACCGTGAGTGGACGGGGAGTAGAAACAATTTCTACAACTTTATCTCAAGTGAGTTTAGGTGTGGAAATTCAAGGAAAAACCGCTGAAGATGTCCAAAAAGAAGCGGCTCGTAAATCATCCGCTGTGGTGACATTGCTGAAAAAACGTAATGTGGAAAAATTGACAACTACAGGAATTCGCCTGAATCCAGTGTATAGCTACAGCAATAATGTCCAACGAATCACTGGTTATGCTGCCAGTAATACAGTCAGTTTCCGCATTCCTACAGATCAAGCCGGAACATTGTTAGATGAAGCTGTGAAGGCTGGAGCGACACAAATTAACGGTGTGAGTTTTATTGCTAGTGATGAAGCAATTGCGATCGCCCAAAAACAAGCTCTGAAAAAAGCTACCCAGGATGCCCAACAGCAAGCAGAAGCCGTTTTAAGTAGCCTGGGATTACAACAAAAAGAAATTGTCAGTATTCAAGTCAATGGTGCAACTCCTCCACCACCTCCCATGCTTTACCGGGCTGAGGCTAAATTAGCTAATGCAGATGCTTCTACTCCCATAATTGCCGGTGAACAGGAAGTACAAGCATCAGTAACATTGCAAATTAGTTATTAGTCAGTGGTCAGTGGTCAGTGGTCAATGGCAAGGAAAAAACAACTAACAACTGTACGGGCGAAGCATTTGGAGAACTATTTTTGGCAATGACCGATAATTTATCTTCCAAATGCTTCGCCCCTACTAACAACTAACAACTCACTAATTAGAAATTATCTGGAGACATATCTGCTCCCCCACCTTCACCATCACGCTTAGAACCTAGTAATTCTAGTTGCTCGACATTGATCACTGGACTAGAACGGTTAACTCCGCTTTGGCGATCACTCCAGGAATCAAACCGCAAAGAACCTTTAACGCCTATTTGTTTGCCTTTCCGAACATAATTACCCGCAACTTCCGCAGTTTTTCCCCATAATTCTAAGTTAAACCAGTCTGTATGTTCTCCCTCACGGGTACGACGACTGACTGCTAGAGTTAATCTACATTTAACTTTACCCGAATCAAAAAACTTCATGTCAGGATCGATGCCTACACGGCCAATAAGAGTGACAACATTAATGCTCATGGCTTTTATTTCTTAGTAACTTTGTATTGTACTATTCCGGATTCCATAATAACTAATTGTGAAAGTATTGAAAATATGTTAGAATCCCAAGAGTTAACTCGCACAAAAATTCAAAAAATACTTGACATTAAAAAAAATATACGGTTATACTGACTGACCATGAGAAAATAGAACATAAAATTCGTGAAACTAAAATCAAGATTGACAAAAGCTAGATAAAAAAATAGTCTAGGTTACTGGAGTCAGGCAAGCAAACATCATGGAATCTATCAATCATTATTAACTTTTATCTTTGTAGTTATAAGTATCGCAAATAAGGGGCAAAGAGAAGCGTGGATCTTTTCAGAAATTTTCGTCCATCATGGGATATGGGTATCGACCTTGGTACAGCCAATACCCTGGTTTATGTGTCTGGTAAAGGAATTGTCCTGCAAGAACCTTCTGTAGTTGCCATTGATCAAAATCTCAAGGTGGCACTGGCAGTGGGAGAAGAAGCCAAAAAAATGCTCGGACGGACACCAGGCAATGTAATTGCCCTCCGTCCCCTGCGTGACGGTGTGATTGCTGACTTTGACACGGCTGAATTGATGCTAAAAAGCTTTATTCAGCGGGTAAATGAGGGAAGATCGCTGATGCGTCCCCGCATTATCATTGGCATTCCTAGTGGTGTCACAGGAGTAGAAAGACGGGCTGTCATGGATGCAGCCAATCAAGCCGGAGCGAGGGAAGTATATTTAATTGATGAACCAGTTGCAGCGGCAATCGGTGCGGGACTGCCAGTTGCAGAACCTACGGGTAACATGATCATTGATATAGGTGGTGGCACAACAGAAGTAGCGGTATTAAGTCTTCAGGGTACAGTAATTAGCGAGTCAGTCCGCATTGCTGGAGATGAACTAACCGAAGCGATTACTCAGTATATGAAGAAAATTCATAATCTGGTAATTGGTGAACGGACTGCTGAGGATATTAAGATTAAGATTGGTTCTGCCTATCCGACCGCAGATGATAATGATAGTGTCATGGAAGTCCGGGGCTTGCATTTACTTTCTGGATTACCCAGAACTGTAAGCATCAAAGGCCCAGAAATTCGGGAAAGCATGGTAGAGCCTCTAGCGGTAATTATCGAAGCAGTGAGACGGACACTAGAACGGACACCTCCAGAACTGGCAGCAGACATTATTGATCGCGGGATCATGTTGGCAGGAGGTGGTGCATTACTCAAAGGTCTGGATACATTAATTAGTCATGAGACAGGTCTTGTGACTCACATTGCGGCGGACCCTTTAAGCTGTGTAGTGTTGGGAACAGGTCGTGTATTAGAAAACTTCAAACAATTGGAGAGAGTATTTAGCGGGCATTCCCGTAATATGTAGTAGGAATATATGGGTTCTGTATTTATTCATAATTATAGAATCCATTAGACAGCTCCGGTAAATATTGTAGAGACGTTCCATGGAACGTCTCTACAAGGGTTTTAGGTCACGCATATTTAATTTCCGGAGATGTCTATTGTTTTCAACAGAAGTATAGGGAAGTTGAGGGATAATGATCACGGAAAGTCTTACTAAGGAGTATAGATTAAATAAAGTACAAAATTAGGGTGTGTAAAGCTCTGCGAGCATGGCTACGCTAAAACAAAGCGTAACGCACCATTTCTGGTTAAATCAGAATGGCAGGTGATTAAATTTGCGTTCCTAAGCAATATTTTTGTAACTCCTGAATAATTTATAAAAATATATACAGGTATATTTATGTTTACTTTAAAACGCTGGTGGGAATATAAGGGATTACAAATAGGGTTATTGGCCTTAGTTTTAGGTAGTGCTTGGACAATCAGAGAAACAAAAGGGGCATTATTACGCGAAATCTATCAAGGAATCACCATTCCATTACAGATCGTGCAGTCAGGGACGATTCCTGAGCAAAGTATTAAAGATGCAAGATTTTTAGAATTACAGACTCGCATCGTCGATCTAGAAAGCCAAAATGAAAAATTAAAAAGTTTACTGAGTTACGTAGAAAAAGAAACCTTGCCACAGAAGCCAATTATAGCAAGGGTAATTGGACGGAGTGCAGATCATTGGTGGCAACAGGTAATTTTGAATCGAGGGACGGCATCAGGCATTCAAGAAGGTTCTATTGTTAAAGCCGATGGGGGATTAGTAGGTTTAGTAGAAAGTGTGACGACTAATACTAGCAGTGTATTGTTGGTTAGTGATTTAAAAAGTCAAGTGGGTGTAACTGTCAGCCGCACATCAGCTAAAGGAGTTTTGCAAGGTGATGCTTCCGCTGAAGGGGTGTTAGAGTTTTATGAAAAAGTGCCTAATGTTAAAGTAGGCGATTTAGTTTCCACATCTACTTATAGTCAGAAGTTTCCCGCTGGTTTAGCCATAGGTAAAATTAAGTCCTTGGATTTAAAGAAACTCCCGGCATCAATCGCTAAAGTGGAGTTATTTCCGCCAATTCGGTATTTAGATTGGGTAACTGTTTATCCTCAACCAGAGAAACAATATTTAGAAACTCCGAATTTGACGAAATGATGGACAAGGTTAATTAGTGTAAATGACTCAAATCTACCACTCGCACCAGGCTGCTTTTCTAATTTGCCAACAGAATCTGATTTTTTGGTTAAGCTAGATATAGGTTCTGGGGCGATATTATTGTACTGACTAGTTTAAGTACAATACTTATATTGATTCAGAACCCTGTTCGACTGCTAAAAACTGCAAATTTAAGACTTAAATGACCATTTTATCCCTTTTTCACCCATCCTTTAATTTTTATCCAACTCATATCAGTATATTCATTGTATAAAAACTCTGTACAGATACATTCCCATATTTACGCAACTGAACCCACCCCTGTGATCGCAGATCAGGTTAGTTGTCATAAAAATTTATATTCGGAGTCATCAAATTATTCAAACTACTTTCATAGAGTATTCTTCAAATTTTAGGTGTCCATCTAGGATATCCTAGATGCGTATCCTCAATAGTCTTCTCTCCTGAAGCATTGATAATCCTCTGAAATCATCCCTACAGTCGATGAAAAAATCTATTGATGAAGATCAGCCCATTCCTTCTCCAGAATCCTATCCCGTACCTCTTTAGGAGTAAAATTGAATATCATCTAGTTTACAATCCTGTTACTAGGTCAATTTTATTGGTAGATTTTGATCAGACAACATATTTACAAGTCCCGGAGGTGAAACAAGTTAAATAATTCGGATCTCAACTGGGATATTTTGTCCAAATTTTGGCTTTAAAAGAGGTAAGATAATGGCTATACATAATTATGTACCTTAAAGATATTAGCGAAATTACCACTTGATAATTGCTATAATCTATTCTTCCCTCTAACATTCTTATCTATTATTTAGGTGTAAATTTTTATGGGTTCTCCAATGAATCGTCTGTCTATTTTTGTAGACGGAAACAATATGTTCTATGCTCAACAAAAAAATGGTTGGTTTTTTGACCCCCGACGGGTTTTAGAATATTTCAAATACGAACAGTCAGAAACTACATTAATCAATGCTTTCTGGTACACTGGATTAAAAGACCCACAAGACCAACGGGGTTTCCGAGATGCACTCATCAGTTTAGGATATACAGTTCGCACGAAAATCCTCAAAGAGTATTATGATGATGCTTCCGGTCGTTACTCCCAAAAAGCGAATTTAGATATTGAAATTGTCGTTGATATGTTTAATACGGTAGATCAATATGACCGAGTTGTATTATTCAGCGGAGATGGTGATTTTGAAAGAGCTATCGAACTATTACGCTCAAAAAATACGCATATTACAGTAGTATCAACTGAAGGAATGATCGCCAGAGAACTACGTAATGCTACTGATAGATATATAGACTTGAACGATATAAGAGAGAGAATAGAAAAAACTGACGGTTAACTTAGCTTAGTATTTATTTACACATCTCAAAGTTAAAAACTCTCATTTCACAGTTTCAGCTATTTTATCAAAAAAGAATTGAGGAATTAGAAGTCAGTGATGAAAATAAATTCTATAGGACTGACAAATCAAGTCACATTTGATTAATTCTAATTCCCTTATGTTCTTTTATTGGGTCCACTCTCAAAATTAAAAGAGGTTAAGCTAATGAGCAAACAAGCCGATAGAATTATCATCTTTGACACCACATTGCGTGATGGAGAACAGTGTCCAGGAGCAACTCTCAATATAGACGAAAAGCTAATTATTGCCAAACAACTAGCACGTTTAGGAGTAGATATTATTGAGGCTGGTTTTGCTTTTGCTAGTCCTGGAGATTTTGAAGCAGTTAGCAAAATTGCCCAAACTGTGGGAACGGAAAATGGTCCGGTAATTTGTAGTTTGGCCAGAGCCAGACATGATGATATTAAAGCCGCAGCGGAGGCTATCAAACCTGCTGCTAAAGGCAGAATTCATACTTTTATTGCTACTTCTGATATCCACCTGCAATATAAGTTAAAAAAGACCAGACCGGAAGTAGTTGCCATTGCGGAAGAAATGGTAGCCTATGCCAAAACCTTCACCGATGATGTCGAATTTTCTCCTGAAGATGCCGGACGATCTGATCCAGAATTTTTGTATGAAGTTTTGGAAAGAGCGATCGCTGCTGGAGCAACAACTGTTAATATTCCTGATACCGTAGGTTACACCACACCCAGCGAATTTGGGGGCATCATTAAAGGCATTACCGAAAATGTCCCCAACATTGACAAAGCCATTATTTCCGTTCACGGCCATAATGATTTAGGTTTAGCAGTTGCTAACTTTTTGGAAGCTGTGAAAAACGGCGCTCGGCAACTAGAATGTACCATCAATGGCATTGGTGAAAGAGCCGGAAATGCAGCTTTAGAAGAATTAGTCATGGCTTTGCACGTCCGCAGACAATATTTTAATCCCTTCTTGGGACGCGCTGAAAATTCCGAAGCATCACTCACGAATATTGACACCAAACAAATCTATAAAACCTCCCGTTTGGTTTCCAATTTAACGGGAATGTTGGTGCAACCAAATAAAGCTATTGTCGGTGCAAATGCCTTTGCTCATGAATCTGGAATTCACCAAGATGGGGTATTGAAAAATAAACTCACTTATGAGATTATGGATGCTCAATTGATTGGTTTATCGGACAATCAAATAGTATTGGGTAAACATTCTGGCAGAAATGCTTTTCGTACCCGCTTGAAAGAATTGGGTTTTGAACTATCAGAAAATGACCTGAATAAAGCCTTTGTTAGATTTAAAGAAGTAGCGGACAAAAAGAAAGAAATCTCTGATTGGGATTTGGAAGCTATTGTTAATGATGAAATCCAACAAGCGCCAGATTTATTTAAGGTAGAGTTGGTACAGGTTTCCTGTGGTAGTAACGCTCAACCTACTGCTACTGTAACTCTTCGCACTCCCGACGGAGAAGAATTAACTGATGCAGCCATTGGTACAGGTCCAGTAGATGCGGTGTACAAAGCCATCAATCGGGTGGTGAATGTACCGAATGAATTGATTGAGTTTTCTGTGCAATCTGTCACCGGGGGAATTGATGCTTTAGGAGAAGTGACAATTCGCTTGCGCCATGAATCCCGTGTATTTTCAGGTCATGCGGCTAATACAGATATTATTGTGGCATCGGCTCAGGCTTACGTAAATGCACTGAATAGACTGGTTTCAGCTTTACAGCAGGAAGTGAAGGAAGAAGTAACAGCATAGAAAATGTAAATAGTTTTTGATTTTTTCAAACCACATTAATGTGGTTTGATTTTTTTATGCGTATGAAGTTAGATTTCAATTATTAAAATAGTTCAAGTTGCTGACTTGTAGTTTTATATTTTTGTCGGGTTAAATTATATTTATCTACAATATGTTCTGGAATGGGAACTTTATCAAGATTACGAGGCTCAACTTTAATTGCTCCAGAACCATAGCTTTTGCCTACAAGTCTGAGATTTTGAATTGTCTCAGGATCATTTAAAGCCTCACAGAGATTAGCGATATATAGTTCATCATCATAAATAGGATAAATACACAAAAAACTTGTTAATGGAACAACACCAGCCTCATTTTTAATGAACCTAGAATTGCGTCTACCAAGATAAGCAAATAATATGGGTGGCACTTCTCTATGTTCCATCTTATACCACAATTTACGTTGTTTAATCAGGGGACGGTCAGGCAGACCTAATTTTTCACCTTCTTGAAGATAGTTAGCAACTGATTCAGGGATATTATCATTACTATTTATTGAAAGTAAAATTGTGGGACGATTATTTTCTTCTAATTTTTTGATATCTTCAATAGTTAATTTATCTCCTGTTACATCTTTTGTCCGTCCAATTGCC
>NZ_VIKZ01000041.1:0-21028 GCF_009711985.1 Dolichospermum sp. UHCC 0260
AAAATTAGAAGCTCAACCTGTTTCATTCCGGCAGGAAATTCAATTACCACAAACCAGTAAACGTTCTGCTCGTCTAGCTAAATTAGAGGTACGATTTTGCCAAGTTAATCTCCGTACTCCTTACCGTTTTGATAATCGAGATCCACTTGAAGTCTACGCTGTTTATGCTATGGAAGTAGATTGTCCAGAAGGTGAAAACCCTGTAGAATGGATGTTACTAACTACAGAACCAGTTACAAATGCTGAAGTTGCTGCGACTATTCTCCGTTGGTATTCTTACCGTTGGCATATAGAAGAATATCACAAGGTCTTAAAGTCTGGTTGTCAAGTAGAACGATATCGACTTGCTGCCAATGGAATTTTAATAGTATTCATGATGTTTTAATACTACAGATTGTACTTTTCGATATATTGATTATAGCGACTGTAAATCGCCAAATAATGTTTGATTGTTTATTGTTTCCAAAAATCACAATCTAACATAGAATCTATGTCAGAAGAATATGGACATACATCGGGAAATGTAACTTGTGGATAATCTTTACGAACTCCTTTAATTGCTAGTCTCCAAGCTGTATTAAAAGATTCATCCCAGATATTTTTCAAACTTGGAGAATCTTCAAGTTCTAATTCTAATTGTCGTCGTTGTTCATTAATTGTTATTTCCCAACCCCGATAATTATCTGGTGAATTAACGTACAATCTTTTGAGTAAATGTTCTAGCAGAACCAAAAGTCGGCTTTTAAGTTCTTTTTTTTCTGATCTTCCCAAAGTCTCAACTTCCTCAATTAAATTTTCTAAATCTAGGTGGTCAAAATCTTTGGACTTGAGTTTATTAACTATATCTGTTGTCCACAGTAAAAAGTCACGCTCATAAAGAGAAACTTCCATAATATTCCTCATCTATTTTTTGTTAGTTCTTTGAATGTTATTTTACCTTTATCCTAACAAATCTAACAAATAATAACTTACATTTGCCAAACCGCTATGATTTTCACCTGAAAGAACCATTGTTCCATCATTTTTATGCACGTTCCCACAACTATCCAGATAACCAACTTTGACATCATAGGAATCATAAATATTCATGTCTGTTCCTAAACGACCTTTGTATGTGTTAAAAGTAGAATAAAAATTGCCAGTGTAAATTTTTCTTTCTTCACAATGACCCCGAAGTTGACCATTTACATAGAAGTTTTTACGATCATCATCAAACCAATAACTATCACATCATTAATTATACTTCTCAATCATGATTGGGTGGGCATTGCCCACCCTACAAAATACTTTGCCACTATTTTTCTAAATCCTTGATTTCCTTGGGAACTCCGGCTGTTAAAACCTCATTTCCTTCTTCAGTAACTAAGACATCATCTTCAATACGAATCCCAATTCCTACCCAACGGGGGTCAATTTCCGGTTGGTCTTCGGCGGGTTTGGTATCCGGTACAATATAAAGTCCTGGTTCTATGGTTAACACTTGTCCAGGTTGTAAGGTTTGGGGGTTTTCTCCATGTTGATAAACGCCAACATCATGGACATCTAAACCTAACCAATGACTGGTGCGGTGCATATAAAAGGGTTTATATTTTTCCTCTGCGATTAATTTATCAATTTCTCCTTTGAGTAAACCCAGTTCGACTAATCCTTCTGTTAATATCCGCACGGCTGCATTATGAGGTGCATGGAAGGAATTACCCGGTTTGACTTCTGCTATTGCTTGTTTTTGGGCTGCTAATACTATTTCATATAATGCTTTTTGTTCGGGTGTGAATTTACCACTAACGGGAAATGTGCGGGTAATATCAGAGTTGTAATAACCATAAGCGCAACCTGCATCAATCAAGAGTAAATCATTTGCTTGCATTTGACAGTTGTTTTCGATGTAATGCAGTACGCAAGCATTTGTCCCTGATGCGACAATGGAAGGATAAGCTGGTCCCATTCCCCCCCGCAACCGGAAAATATGTTCTATTTCGGCTTGGATTTCATATTCATAACGTCCTGGTGCGGTGGTTTGCAAAGCATAATTATGAGCTTCTACGGCAATTTCTACGGCTTGACGCATTAGATCTAATTCTGTTTTGCTTTTATATAACCGCATGGTGTTGAGGACAGTACCAGGGTCGGTGATGGATGTGGGGCCTGTACCACGTTTGGGATAGGTTCGGAGTAAGTTTTGATAATGTTGGAGAATTTTGTCGTTGAAATTGCGATCGCGTCCTAAATGATAATAGATACAATTGGCTTTTTCTAAATATTGGGGTAACTTTTCATCTAACTCCGCAATGGGGTAAGCTACATCTGCACCATAAAATTCCTTAGCTGCGTCTATTCCACAACGATAACCACTCCAAACTTCCTTTTCTCGGTCTTTGGGTTGGACAAATAAGATAAACCGATGTTCTGGATGATGTGGTGCTAATACTGCGACTGCTTGGGCTTCGTTAAAGCCAGTTAAGTAAAAGAAATCACTATCTTGACGATAAATATACTCGACATCGTTGTGCATTACTGCGGTTGGCGCACTTCTAAAAATCGCTGTACCGCTGCCTATTTTCGCCATTAACTGCTCACGACGTTGCCGATATTCTGTTTGCATAGTTGATTTATTGATAGTGTTGTTTTTGGCTTTAACAATTATAGACTACTGAGAAATGTTATCAGAAAAATTGTTAATTTTAGTTATTTTAACCAATTTTTAATTTCCTTGACAATCCATGAGGACTTTTAGGGATGAGATTGTCAACAAAACAGGATTTCATTTTTAAATGATGACATTGATAAACAGAATATAAAATATTTTTTGATTGTTTAGATATGACTTTAAAAATTAAAAGTTAGTGTTGATGAACATTATGAAAATGTCTATAAATAATGACATTAAATCAAAATAATTAACCAAATGTTTGTTGTTTACAGAATCTTCATGAAAATCAAATTAAAACTGGATATTAATTAAACATAAAAACACATCATGTTTCAAGAAACAAGTCAGTCAGGATTATATTCAACCAACCTAGAAAATTCTGGATTAGTATCTCTCCAAAAATCATCAGATTTGACGACATCTCTGAATACTCCTATGAGTAGAAGTTCTTCTGGTTCTGCATTGGCAGATCCATTAGTACCAACAAATCCATTAGCTCAAATTCCCATTGGCGGCAGTGCTAACCCTAATCCTAATCCTTATTTAACCAGTGCAGCTATTGTTCCTGATTTTAATGGTGATGGGAAAACTGATAAACTTTGGGTGAATGCTCAAACTGGTGAAATTTTAGTTCGCTTGATGAATGGAACTCAAGTTTTAGAACAGGCTTCTTTGGGTAGCTATGACTTAAATACCTGGGAATACAAAACTGCTGATTTTAATAGCGATAATAAGACTGATTTCTTATTACGGAATAAATCAACTGGTGATAATGTGATTGTGCTAATGGATGGCGCAAAAGTTTCCAGTTACTTGACTTTAGATCGAGTTGATCCAGGTTGGAGTGCGAATATTGGCGATTTTAATGGCGATCGCAAAACTGACATTTTCTGGAATAATGCCACTACTGGTGAAAATGCTATTTGGCAAATGGATGGAACAACAGTAGTTAGTGCAACTGTTTTAGAAACTACAGCACCAGGATTGACTGCAACCATTGTTGATTTTGATGGTAATGGTAAGAGTGACATCTTCTGGCGCAATCCTACCACAGGTGCAAATACCGCTTGGTTTATGGATGGCAGCCAAGCCACCAAGTATGATCTTCAATCTCAAGATGCTTCTTGGACTTCTACTCTTGGTGATTTTAACGGCGACTTCAAAACTGATGTTTTATGGCGCAATACCGCTACAGGCGAGAATAAGATTTGGACAATGAATGGCGTTTTTGTGACTGAAGGTGTTGTTAGCACATTGGGTACAGATTGGACTGCAAGAATTGGCGATTTCAATGGTGATGGTAAAACTGATATCTTCTGGCACAATGCGGCTAGTGGGGCAAATACTGCTTGGTTGATGGATGGTACAACGGTAAGTTCTGAAGCTTTCTTACCTAGCAATACTCCTGGTTTGACAGCATCTTTAGGTGATTTCAATGGTGATGGTAAGACTGATATTTACTGGAGAGATCAACAAACATCCGCAGATAAAATCTGGACTATGAATGGAACTTTAGCGACTGAAACTCCTGTTTCTGATGCAGATAAGCTGACTCCAGAATGGTATACAGGTTGATTTGGTAATTGGTAATTGGTAATTGGTAATTGGTCTATTATCAATTGACTAAGAGGTTGTTTGAAAAGTATTAGATGAAACCAATAATTTCCAAGAACCTAACCCCCCAGCCCCCTTCCCTACCAGGGAAGGGGTGTTTCAAAGCCTCTCCCCGCGTCGGGGAGAGGTTTGGAGAGGGGTTTATTTATACATTAAAAACTTTTCAAACATCCTCTAAGACTTTCTGAACTTATATTCAGCGATCGCTTTCCTAGAAATCAAAGATAGCGATCGCTTTTTAGTAGCGGGTTAGAATTGATATCAAAACTTATAAGTCAAAACCTGAATTTCCGTATTTTCCGGTAAACTCTTAGAATTAACTAATACAGAATCATTATTACTCCGGCGAACATTAACACCCTGCATCAAAGTCAGAAAATCATCTACTGGGGTAATGTCACACTTGGCATTCTCAGCGGCTTGAGTGCGATAATGGGTAGGAATGACTAGCTTAGGATTTAAAACACCAATCGCCTGTTTTGCTTCTACAGCATTGTAAGCTTTATCACTGCCTCCCACGGGAATAAATAACACATCAGGACGACCCATGAGAATTTTTTGTTCTAGGGTAATTGGTGCAGCAGAACCCCCTAAGTGCAGCAGATTAATTCCACCTTGGTTCAATTTCCAAGCTATATTTTTCCCAAATTGTTGTCCATTTTTACGATCATGGTCTGTGGTAATTCCCTGAAACTTAACGCCGCGAAACTCATAAACACCGGGCTGATAAACTAATTTGGGATTTCCTGGTATTTTGTCTATTGCCCCTTCATCTAACAATTGACTACTAATTAATACCAAATCTGATGCAACTTTTGGGGGACGATATTTAGCTGTACAGCCTAAAGTAGTAAAGGGATTGATGAGAATTTTGACATTACCATTGGTTAATAAAAAGCAAGTATGTCCTAACCACTGAATTGATACACCACTAGATTGAGCATTTACTGGAACTGGATCAACCAAATTAGTCACTACAGCCGTCACTAAACCCGCCCCAGCGTAGCCTATCAATTGTCGTCGTTTCATAAAAATACTCGCTTTACAAAGTTCGCAGAAAATTTCTCAGTAATTCCTTACCCAAAGCAGTTAGGACACTCTCCGGATGAAATTGGACTCCTTGAATGTGAGGATAGTTCCGGTGTCTCACGCCCATAATTGTGCCATCTTCTACCCAAGCCGTAATTTCCAATACTTCTGGGCAAGTTTCGCGCTCAATAACTAAACTATGATATCTGGTAGCGGTTAAAGGATTTTCTAAACCTTGAAAAATTCCTATGCCTGTGTGCGATACCAAAGAGGTTTTTCCGTGCATCAATTCTGGGGCGGAAACAATTTTACCACCGAAAACCTGACCAATACTTTGATGTCCTAAGCACACGCCTAGAATTGGGAGTTTATCTCCTAATTGGGCGATCGCATTCAGGGAAACTCCCGCATCATCTGGACGACCAGGACCTGGTGAAATCACCACTGCATCGGGGTTTAATGTCCTAATCTCATCTATAGTAATCTTATCGTTTCGCACCACTTGCAGGTCATTAGCAACTGGGAAATCTACTGCTAATTCTCCCAGATATTGTACTAAGTTATACGTAAAGCTATCGTAATTATCAATGACTAATATCACAATTTTTACCTAATTTCATTTAAAAATATCAAAGATGTTCCCTGAAAACGTCTCTACTATTCACAATCTACCATTTAGAAAGTAGACAGAATTAATGTTGCTAAAGGAGGCAATATTAGTGTAGAGGCAACCAATAATGCGACTAAAGCTGAGACAAGTACAGCACCAGCAGCGCAGTCTTTAGCAACTTTTGCCAACTCATGATAAGACTGTTTTACCGTTAAATCTACAATTGACTCAATAGCAGTATTGACTAACTCTAAGGTTAAAACTAAACCGCTGGTAATAGCAATTATGGATACTTTCACTGTCTCTAACCGTAAAAATACACTTAAACCAATCGCTAAAGCGCAGACGGCTACATGAATCCGAAAATTCCGTTGAGTCTGAAAAGCGTAAGTAATTCCAGCCCAAGCATACTTAAAACTAACAAATAAATTAGAGGCAATTTGCCAGGAAAGTTCCCTATCTTTGGACACAAGCGTTGGTAAGCTATTATTGGTTGGTGATGACGAAACTTTTGGGGACATAGACAAAAGAATGTAGGGGATGTGGGGGATGTGGGGGAGTTGGGGATGTGGGGGAGTTGGGGAAGATTAATATTTACGGTGTTTATTTATGGTTTTTATGATTCATTAACCAGCGTGATGGGTTATTGATCATAGTCACTAAACCAGATAAAACTTGATTATAATTACCATAAAGTTTACGTCCTGTTTCAATATCTAAATAATTACACTTAACTGTAAATTCTATCCATGTTTGAGTTTCAGCAGATTCAGCCTCACAATCATTTAATTTAGCAACAAAAGCAGCCTCATAACGACGTTTCCGCCAAGCTTCTGCCATATTCGCACAAACAGAACGAGAAGAACGACGAATTTGATCTGTTAGAGAATATCTTTCTTCAACAGGAAATTTTTTTGATAACTCAAAAATTTTCATTGCTGCTTCAAAAGCAATTTGATAAATTCCCAAATCTCTATGAAATTTAACCATTGATATTGAGTTTGATTCGTCTAAGTTACCAATCATCTTCTTTCTCACCTCCTTTACTCTTTTACTCTTCACTCCCTACTCCCTCTACCTCCCCTACTCCCTCTACCTCCCCTACTCCCTCTACCTCCCCTACTCCCTCTACCTCCCCTACTCCCTCTACCTCCCCCACCTAGATCAACTGTGAGGGCATTGTAGGCTATTTTAAATATCTCAACTATAAAGTTATTACCAAAATTCGCAATTGTCACCATACATTTACGACTCTAAGTTAATAATAATACCTATTTTCTTCAGTAATACAACTTGTTCGGTTAACATTTCCATCAAACTCTCTTCGTCAGGATGATCCCAACCTAACAAGTGTAGTAAACCATGCGCCGTTAACCAAGCCAACTCTGTAGATAAGCTATGTTCCTGCTGTTCTGCCTGACGTTGTGCCGTGTCTATAGAGACAATTATATCACCTAAATACAAAGGCATAGAAACCAGCATTTCTTCGCTTTGTGGTAAATCGGCTTCTAGAGATGCAAAGGCTAAGACATCTGTGGGTTTATCCTGTTGACGATATTGGGAATTGAGAGTTTGAATTTCTGTATCGGTTGTCAACCGCAAACTGACTTCGTAACTAGGTGCAGTTGGTAAATAATCTTCAAGAATTTCTAACCATTGCTCAAACCAATTTTCCCAAGTTGCGGAAGGAATTGGGGAAGAGTCATCAAAGCAATTTTCTAAATATAACTCTACCTGTAGAGACACGAGTTTTCCTCTCTTAGCGGGTAAGATATGCTAAACCCACGAGGACAGATAATAGTCCTACAGCAGTTAAGGCAAAGTGTTTGAGGGAAGTGCCGCCTTTTCTGACCATGTTTCGCATGGCGAGTTTGACATAGCTGGGTTGAGGTTCTGTGGCAGGAGATTTGTCCATAATTCATTGATTATCATTTCTTTTATCACTGTAACCGATTGTGGAGGAATGGGAGTTACACTTCTTAATTTTGTTTCGCGCAAAGACGCAAAGGAGCAAAGACGCAAAGGAAGAAAGGAAGAAAGGAGAAAATTTCTCCCTTCATTTTTGATTATGCGTCAACTATCTGGTTTTCTTGTCTGAGATAAGCCTGAATGAACATATCAAGTTCTCCATTCATGACATCGGTAATGGCTGTGGTTTCGATGTTTGTCCGCAGGTCTTTCACCATTTGGTAAGGATGAAATACATAGTTACGGATTTGATTACCCCAGGAAGCTTCGACCATATCACCGCGAATTTCGGCAATTTCTTGGGCGCGTTGTTCTTTGGCAATGATTAACAGTTTGGCTTTGAGACGGGCGAGCGCTTTTTCTTTGTTTTGTAGTTGGGAACGTTCTTCTGTACACCGGACTGCTAGACCGGTGGGGAGGTGAACTATGCGGACTGCGGTTTCTACTTTGTTGACGTTTTGCCCACCTTTACCGCCAGAACGGGTGGTGCTAATATCTAAATCTTTCTCTGGTATGTCTAATTTGACGGTGTTATCTATTTGCGGCATGACTTCGATGCCGGCAAAGCTGGTTTGCCGTTTGCCGTTAGCGTTGAAGGGGGAAATTCTCACGAGACGGTGAGTCCCCATTTCGGAACGCAAGTAACCATAGGCATAGCGTCCGGTGATTTCTAGGGTGACTGATTTGATTCCCGCTTCTTCACCTTTTGATTCTTCGGCTAGGGTGACTTTATAACTATGATCTTCTGCCCACCGGGTATACATCCGCATGAGCATAAATGCCCAGTCTTGTGCGTCTGTGCCACCAGCACCGGCGTTAATTGTCAGGACTGCGCCTTTATCGTCGTAAGTGCCGGAAAGGAGTTGTTGTAGTTCCCATTGGTCTAGGTCATGATTGAGTTTGCTAATGGTAGATTCCGCTTCTTCCAATAGTGCTGTGTCGGTTTCTAGTTCTAATAACTCAACTACTACTCTGGTATCGTCTAAGTTGGCGTGCCATTTGTAATATTGATCTAAATGGGATTTTAGATCATTGAGTTCTTGCAGGGTGTTTTGTGCCTGGGTTTGGTCTTCCCAAAATTCTGTTTGGGCGGATATTTGTTCTAAGTCGTGAATTTTGGCTTTGAGTGCGGGTACGTCAAAGATAGTCCTGGGTTTTACCCAGGCGGCTAGACAATGTTTCGATTTCGCGTTTTAGTTCTAATACGTCCATAAGTGGTGTTGCTGATTAATTAAGATAATTTTTTCAGGCTTCGCCCCGCTTCGCTAACACGCAGAGGCGCAGAGGGGCAAAGAGAAGGAGTTTTCGGAATGGAATCATTTTACCCGAAATCAGGGATCAGAAGTTGATGGGGAATTTTGGGGTGTTTTGGGCTTTTGTGCGAGCTTGTATGGCTTGTTGGTAGTCTGGTTTATATTCTATGGCTTTGTCGTAGGAGGCGATCGCTTGTTGGTATTGTTGCAAATTTAACCAAGCGTTGCCTTTACTGTACCAACTTTCATAATGATTGGGTTTATAACGGGTGGCTTTATTATAGGAGGCGATCGCTTCTTGATATTTTTGTAAGTTATATTGTGTATTCCCTAAATTATACCATACTAAATAATCATTGCTTTTTAAACTAATAGCTTTTTTGTAAGATTCTATTGCTTCTCCATAGCGTTTAACTTGATGTAATGCCCAACCTCGATTATACCAAGCTTGATATTGTTGAGGATTGGTTTTAATTACTTGGGTAAAGGAATCAATTGCTTCTGGGTATCTACGTAATGTCATTAATATATTACTTCTTGATAACCAAGCTGCGGAGTTATTTTGATTATACTGCACGGCTTGATCATAAGCTTGTAAAGCAAATTCATAACGATTTAAATTAACCAAGCAATTACCTAAATTGTACCAAGCTGATTCATGATCAGGTTTTAATTCTACAGTTTTTTTGTAAGCTGTAATTGCTTCTTCATATTGTTTAAGATTTTGGAATGCTAATCCTTTTTTGTACCATAATTCAGGATTATCAGCTTGGAAATTAATTGCTTGTTCATAAGCTTTAATTGCATCATTGTATTGGCTAATTTTTATGAAGATATCACCTTTAAGTTGCCAAATTTGGGGTTCATCATTTTTTAGTTGTAAAGCTTTATCTACAGTGGCAATTGCTTCTGAATAACGTTTGAGTCTAACTAAAACAAAACCTCGATTAGTCCAAGCTTCTAAATAATTGGGTTGAATTTGAATGGCTTGATCATAAGCTATTAAAGATTCTTGATATTTCTTTAATTGAAATAATGCTTTACCTTGTCCATATAAAGCTTGAGGATAATCAGGTTTGATATCTACGGCTTTTTCGTAAGTTGCTAAAGCTTCTTGATAGCGTTGTAATTGAATGAGAGTATTACCCTGATTATATAATTCTATAGCATTTTTATTATTCAGGCGATTGAGCATAAATATTGCGCCGAAACTACTAATACCCAATCCAAATATTCCTAATAGCAATTTCCAAAATATCCCTTTTGTCTTTTGGGGATTTTTCACTTGATTTGGTAAAGTAGCAGGGGCAATAATTATTGTTCCCGATGTATTTTTATTTAATTCTTGTAAAGCTTGTAATGCTATTGTTGCTGAAGCATAACGTTGGCGAAAATCATAACAGATCATTTGATTTAAAAATTGGGCAAATTCTGGAGATACAGTGGCGAAATTTTGCCAAATAATTTCATTAGTTTCAACATCTTTCTCTAATTGATCTGGTGATAATCCTGTTAAAGCTTGAATAGCAATAATTCCCAAAGCATAGATATCACTGCTAAATTTTGGTGTTCCTTGTGCTTGTTCTCCAGGAGTATAACCGGGTGTACCAATAGCAACAGTAGATTTGGTAATGTCTGGAGAATTTACTAATTTTGTCGTAATTTGTTTGACTGCACCAAAATCAATTAAAATTAATTTATTATCTTGTTCTCGTCTGAGAATATTCCGAGGATTGACATCACGATGAATTACCTTTTGTTGATGGACAAAGTCCAAAATCTCTAAAATTTCTTGTAATAAAGACATTACCTGATTTTGAGTGAAGATGACACCAGATTTTAATTCTTGACTGAGATCATTACCAACAATTAGTTCCTGAACCAGATAAAATTCGGCATTTTCTTCAAAGTAGGCTAAAAGTTGCGGAATGCGATCATGATTTCCTAATTTATATAAAACTTGGGCTTCTGTGTCAAATAACCTCCGAGCTATTTCTAAAGTGGTAATATCAGTAGATTGAGGTTTGAGTTTCTTGACTACACACTGGGGTGAGCCTGGTAATTGAGTATCATTAGCAACATAAGTTTCACCAAATCCGCCACCTCCCAGGTAATTGGTGATTTGGTATCTGCCTACAAGGGTGTTTCCTAGCATTTCCTGAGCCTATTTGAATATTGTGTTACATTATGATAATCTTGCCACACAAAAATGAGGAGATGGGAAAAAATATTAATTAGTAGTTAAAAATTAGTAATTCAAATGTTAAAATTAAGATGATTCCTATAGATGATAATATTCGCAGTTGGCAAAAGCCTATTATTAATTATTGGTTGATTGGGATTAATGTAGTCATATTTCTCTGGGAAATAAAATTAGAGTGGAGTAATGAATTAGGAAATCTAATTAATAATTGGGGAATTATTCCATCTCAAATAAATATCTCGATTGCTAACGCTTTTTTTTACAATTCTGCGGCTTGGGTAATTGTATTTTGGCGGCTACTTTCTTTACCTGTATCCCTGTTTCTCCATGGCAGTTTTAGCCAAATCTTAGGAAATATGCTGTTTCTGTGGGTATTTGGAAAAACGGTGGAAAGTATTTTAGGACATAAACAATATTTACTACTTTATTTAACTGCTGGCTTTTTTTCTGGTATAGTCCAAATTATTTTATCCTCCGATTTAACAATACCAATTATCGGTGCTAATGGAGCTATTGCATCTATTTTAGGTGCATATCTGATCAAGTTTCCCCAGGCAAAAATATATTCGGTTTTGACTTTATTGGTTTTGTATATCCCCGTGGAAGTTCCAGCTATTTTATATTTATTTTGGTGGTTTATCCAGCAGTCATTTTATGGCATAGGGAGTTTAAATATGACGGGTGGTAGTTCCTTCTCTAGTGTGAGTTATTGGGGACAATTTGCGGCTTTAGTGACGGGTGCGGCTTTTATGAAAATTAGACAAAGACTTTAGGTTATTGTGATTTTTATGTGAAGTTGCACAGAATCATCAAATCCATCAATTCATCCGAATTTATCTGCGTTTATTTGCGTTCATCTGCGTTTAATAATTCTTGATATCTTATTCCATATCTTAAATTTCGTATAAGGAAGTAAAATGGGGTAGTTCATATTGGAATTTTAAATTAACTTCAATGTCTGTAGTTTCTAGCATTACTGTTAAAGTTCCCGCGACGACGGCGAATTTGGGTCCAGGGTTTGATTGTATAGGTGCAGCTTTAAAGCTGTATAACGAATTTAAGTTTACTATTGTTGATGCAGGTGAGTTAATTATTCAAGTTTCTGGTTTAGAAGCAGCAAAGGTACAAACTGATGAGACTAATCTTTTGTATCAGGCGTTTATAAATTTATATAAACATATAGAAAAAACACCACCAGCGGTGAAAATAGAAATTAAGTTGGGTGTACCTTTAGCGCGAGGTTTGGGTAGTTCCGCGACTGCTATTGTCGGGGGGTTAGTTGCTGCCAATGAGTTGGCTGGTTCACCGTTGTCTGAGTTACAGATGATGGAATTAGCGATCGCCATGGAAGGACATCCTGATAATGTAGTACCAGCGTTATTAGGTGGTTGTCGTCTGGCTGCTACCAGCAAAAAAGGTTGGGAAATTTGTGATATTCTCTGGCATCGAGATATAGTTGCAGTCGTAGCAATTCCTGATTTTGAGTTATCAACCTCAGAAGCGCGAAAAGTTGTCCCCACAGAAGTCAGTCGTGCTGATGCAATTTTCAATATTTCTCATTTGGGTTTATTGTTGCGCGGTTTAGCAACTAATCGAGAAGAATGGTTAATAGCCGCCTTGCAAGATAAATTACATCAACCTTATCGCCAAGCTTTAATTCCTGGTTATGATACTGTGAATGCGGCTGCTGTGGCTGCTGGTGCTTATGGCATGGTAATTAGTGGTGCAGGCCCCACACTTTTGGCTTTAGTAGATATAAGTTATGCCAAATCCGTAGAAACAGCAATGGCAAATGCCTGGACTGCAATGGGTCTGAACTCAGTTGTGCGATCGCTTACCCTAGATCAGCAAGGTACAAGTATAGTTCATACTTAATCTAATTTAGAGAAATCTGCACAAAAAACAGCGATTTCTCTGAATTGCTTGGCGATCGCACTATAACAATTAAATTAGTCAGGAGAAGACTAAAATTAGAATTATGGGTAAAAATCAGGAAACCCGCAAAAAACTAAAAGGACAACATCAAGCATTAGAAGAACATCTAGAAAAAATTGCCAAAGAAAAGGAGAAACCAACAGAAGTACAAGATCAAGGTTTAATAGCCCATTGGGAGAAAACAGTGGCAAATTGTCGCCAAAATATTGCGAAACTAGAAAGGAGATTAAGTAAATGATATCACTCTATAAAAATCCTTATGAACGATTAGAAATATTTCTGAATGAATATCAACCTCAGCTAGAAAAGGCAATTCAAGCAATTCAAGCCATCAAAAATACTGACCCCAATTCCGAAGAATTTTCCCAAGCACTTGCTGATCTTTATGCTTGTTCCACAGTCCTTGAACCCTATTCAGAAGGCATGGTAGAGGCAATTGATCAATTCACCGAAGATAGACCAGATGATTGAAAATTTAACAACTTCTAATTACCAACTACTCATCATAAATATATGGAAAAAATCCAGTCAGAAATAGCAGCACTGAAATCTCAAATTCAAGCACTCCAACAAGAACGCGCTGCACTGACAAATCATCATGTAACGCCGGAAAATGATTCACCCCTAGCCATAGTGGAAGCTTACCGTCGTCAAGCTAGGGAAAACGTTCAATTGTCCGCCGAACTTAAAGGCATAGACGATGCCTTATATTACCTAGAAAAGCAAATACAACAAAAGAAAGCCCATCTCAATAGATATTTACCTATGTCTATTCGCATATCCCAACAGCAAGAACAGCTAGAAGAAGCCAAAAAAATTGCTCAAATTCATGCTGAACGAGTTAATGAACTAGCTTGGGAACTAGCAAAGGAAATTAAACTCCTCAAAACCTGTGCTGATGAACTTAGTCCCATGTATTGGCAAGTTTACTACAAACCTTTCATTACAGGCTTTAAGACCATTTCTGTCCCTTTCGTAAGATCAGATGGAGAAGTGTGGATGATTGTCAACCGTATTGTCTAAGAAACAGAGATAACTTTGATAAAAATTTAATTTATCCTCAAGCTGTTCACTATAACTAAAGACAGCGATATTAGTCGCTGTTTTTTTGTTGACGTTGCAAAAATTTACATTTAGAATGGACTCGCGGCATAATTTAGTAAGTATTTATGACTATCTGTCCTCCAAATTGGAAATCTTCATAAGAAATCGTTTACAGACGTAACGATTCCTTAATATAATGTAAACAAAAGCAAAACCAAAAACATATTGTCAACAGTGATGAATGCCATAGAAATTCCTTGGTTATCAGCCATAATCTTCCTGCCTTTAGTGGCAGCACTCGCAATTCCCATCATTCCCGATAAAGAGGGTAAAACCGTCCGCTGGTACGGCTTGGGAGTGGCACTATTAGACTTTGCATTCATGACTTTTGCTCTGTGGCAGAGTTACGACTTTCAAAGTTCAGCCCTGCAAATGACAGAAAGCTATCCTTGGATACCCCAACTTGGCTTGAACTGGTCGCTAGGCATTGATGGTTTATCAATGCCCCTGATACTTCTAACTGGCTTCATTAACACACTCGCAGTATTCGCGGCTTGGAAAGTAACCACCAAGCCGCGTTTATTTTATGCGTTGATGTTGATTATGTACAGCGCTCAGTTAGGTGTATTCCTCTCCCAAGACTTGTTAATGTTCTTCTTGATGTGGGAAGTAGAGTTAGTACCCGTTTACTTACTAATTGCCATCTGGGGAGGCGCAAACCGCCGTTACGCAGCTACTAAATTTATTATCTATACCGCCGCAGCCTCTATATTTATACTGGTAGCTGGTTTTACAATGGCTTTCTATGGTGATAACTTCACCTTCAACATGACCGAATTGGGAATGAAAGAATATCCCAAAGCTTTAGAACTAGCACTATATGCAGGTTTCTTAATCGCTTACGGTGTCAAACTACCAATTTTCCCGTTACATACATGGTTGCCTGATGCTCATGGTGAAGCATCTGCACCCGGTTCAATGATTTTAGCCGGTGTCTTGTTAAAGATGGGTGGTTATGCCCTAATTCGCTTCAACGTAGAGATGTTAACTGATGCTCATGTTACCTTTGCGCCAGTTTTAGCGATTTTAGGTGTAGTTAATATTGTTTACGGCGCTTGTTGTGCCTTTGCTCAAACCAATCTCAAACGCCGTTTGGCCTACTCTTCAATTGCCCACATGGGGTTTGTGTTAATTGGCATTGCATCTTATACAGAAATCGGGATTAGCGGTGCTGTATTACAAATGGTTTCTCACGGTTTAATTGCTGCTAGTTTATTCTTCCTTTCTGGTGTAACTTACGAACGTACCCACACCTTAGTAATGGATAAAATGGGCGGTATAGCTAAAGTAATGCCCAGAACTTTCGCTCTCTTTACTATAGGTTCAATGGCTTCTCTGGCTTTACCCGGTATGAGTGGTTTTGTCGGTGAATTGATGGTGTTCTTAGGTTTTGCTACTAGCGATGTTTACAGTTCCAGCTTCAAAATTGTAGTCATCTTTCTATCAGCAGTTGGCGTGATTTTGACACCCATTTATTTACTTTCCATGTTGCGTCAAGTTTTCTACGGTAATCAACATCAAGACTTACATTTAGATGCTGTAGTTCTTGATATTAAGCCTCGTGAATTGTTTATCACCGCTTGCTTGTTAATTCCCATCATTGGTATTGGTTTTTATCCTAAGATGATCACACAAGCTTATGATGTGAAAACAGTGGAAGTTGCGGCTCATGCTCGTCAAGTCTTACCAATTGTTGCTCGTCAACAACCTACAAATTTGTATTCGCAAATTTTCACCGCACCAACATTAGCTAATTCTGAAATAGTGAATATAGTTGAGTAATTATCAAGCCCAAAAAGACGCTGTAGTAAATCTTAAATTAAAAGGGGATAAGATCCCCGAATTCTTCAAGAATTCGGGGATCTCTTTTAGGTATTACTAATATAAACCTTCATTCCATGCAATAATAAACCTAATCCCCATCCTAATATGGGATAAATTGCCCAAAAATATCCAGGACTTACCACCAGATTTAACAGCACCAAAAAACCATTAATTGCCATAAAAGCAAATAGGTGTGATTTGAATCCTTTCCGTTGTTGACTATTAGACATTTGCTCTTGTTTCACTTCTACATTATTTTTTAACCATTCTTGTTCCGCAGCTTGTAGCGACTCTGAAGAAACACCTAATTCTGAGGCTATTTCTATAATTTGTTCTCTTGTATATTCTCCCTGTTGCTTTCGTCTAAAAGCTACTTCAAGAATCTGCTGCATTTCCTCTGAGTTGTAAGTCATTATCAATACCTAAAATGGTAAAAAATACTTTTGAGAGTTACTTTTGAAACGGTAGCTACACAATCATTAAAAATATACAGCACTTCCCGGTGTTATGAGGTACATATCTAGCGGGCAAGATGCCCGCACTACAAGAGTTTCATGATTCAACTTTGTACCTCATAAGAGCGGAAACCGCTGTATGTGCCTACAAATTGCGTAGAAACACATTTTATATCTGAAAAATAATTGATGTCGTAATTAACAGCACAAATATAGATGAAATTAAAATTAAAAAATAAATCATTCCTTAGAGGGTGTTTTTTAAGCTATTTCTGAGAAAAAATGAAGTTTATAATACTACAATTATAATTTTATTTATACTTTTAATAAGTATAAAATATTCAAAAATTGAAAATCTGATCAGAAGTAACTGTATTTATGAATTTATTTATACAAAAGTACCCTCCTAAACTATTCCACTTCATCATTGATATCTGAATACTTCTCCACTATCACTAATTCGGTATTATCTTCTGCATAATTACCCCATTTATCTAACACGTCTTTAACCAATATTTCTTGCACCCAAATTCTGACAACAACCGTTAAAGGAAGTGCTAAAAATAATCCTAAAAATCCAAAAAATGTCACAAAAAATAACTGAGAAATTAAAGTAACTGCTGGTAGTAAAGATACTTGATGTGCCATAACTACAGGTGTGATAAAATTGCTCTCAGCCTGTTGAATAAAAAAGTAGAGAATAAACACAGCAACAGCTTTCCAGGGATTATCTAAAAGAGCGATCGCCATTGCCGGTACTACACTCATAGTCGGACCCAAATTAGGAATTAAATTCATAAATCCGGCTAACACACCCAAAGCCAATGCAGCCTTCACCCTTAAGATTGATAAGCCCACCAAACTCATCAACCCAACTACAAACACTCCAATGGAAGCACCAGTTACCCATCCCTCTAAAGAAACTTCGCACTGTTCTACAATTCCCACCACCCGTCGCCGATAAAAAGAGGGAAATATGCGAACAAATACTTTTTGATAAGCATCAGGATTAACTAAAAACATTCCTGTTAACACCAGGACTAATAAAATTTTGAGAACAACTTCTAAAGATCCAGAAACAAAAGCAAAAGAATTACCTAATAAGCGATTAAATAGCGGTTGTGCTTGTGCAATTAAACTATTAAGATCCGGTATATAAGGTAATAATTGTGCAGGAATATGAGTTCTTTGGACATCAATCCAACTATTAAAACGCCCAAATCCTTGGGGAACTCGATAAGTAAGTTCATGAAATTGCTGGACAAAAGGTGGGACAATTAACCAGAAAAAACAGACAACACCCGCAAAGAAAATCCCTACAGCTAATAAAACTGATAATCCTCGTTTTATTCCTAAACTTTGAAAGCGTCGCGCGAGACGATTTAAAGTCGTCGCTAAAACAACAGCAGCAAATATTAGTAGCAGAACGTCCCTAAGTTGCCACAATATATATAAAGATATAACTAAAGCAATTAAGCCTATCCATTGACCAAGATTCACAAGCAAGACTCCCAGCTTGGTAAAATGCTTTTTGATGACAATGCAGTTAGATTAGCTGATTTTAGCAACATTACCTATATTTTTTTGATTAATTTTGCTTTTGTCTTGGTATTCGCCACAGGAGAACAGTGGCCATAATTATAGTTGGTGATAAAATCATAATCAGCACATTTGTCACCGTTGCTGGAATCCCTAAAAACGGACAAGCATATTTAATTAATACTGATAGCAAAGTCGAAAATAATAGCAGCTTCAGCAAAAATCCCAGTTGATTTTCCATAACAGTGCGGGGAACACATAATTCTATAGGGTATATACCAAATAATAACTGAAAATAATAAATCTTTATCTCGTTCCTAGTCTCTGACTAGGAATGCAGTTGATGAGGCTCTGCCTCCATCTTATCTCATTGAAGGCAGAGCCTTATCTTATTCATTCCCAGTCAGAGACCTGGGAACGAGATATACGAGATAAAAAATATTGTGTTAGCTAAATGTTGCCATCTACCGTTAGGATCGAGTATAGGTGTGAATTTCTATCATATTATCGCTAAAATGGAAATAAACTCAGTAATTAGTGCGATCGCTAAAATTGCTCCTGCAACTGCTACCCTGGCTATCAAGCAAGCACAACGGAATGAAAATGTAATCAAAATTGTCAAGGAATTAGGGATTGATCCGATTCAACCGCCAGATGATCCTATTAGCGTTTATGTCTATGCTTTAATAGAATATGGAGTATATAAGCCTGAACCACTACTGAAACTTTTTAGAGAAAAAGAAATTCAAAAAGCTTTCTGGAAAGATTTTAATGCCGATCATCCCTTAATTTTGACTCCAGAAATAGAACATTTTCTAGATTGGAATATTTTGGGAGATGAAATAAGAGAATTAGAAAATATTAATATTCGTCAAGAATTTGAAGAATTTTATCAAGTTTTTGTTAGCGTAGCCAAACGCACGAGGACACCTGCGGAAGTTTTACGTGATAGAGATCAAAGATATCCGTATCCACCGGAATTTCAATCACTAATTGAAGAAAAAATCAAATCATTCTGCGGTCGCGGATTTGTATTTGCTAAGTTTGAAGAATTCATCAACGCCAATAAAAAGGGCTATTTTATAGTTAAAGGTCATGCCGGAATGGGCAAAAGTACCATTGCTGCAAAATACGTTATTGAACATCAAACAATTTGTTATTTTAACGTCTTAGTAGATGGTAGTAACCGTCCTGAATTGTTTCTGGCAAGTATTCGTAAACAACTGATTAACCGCTATAAATTAGCAAATGTTGAAACTGCGGATTTATCAACATTACTGACCGAAGCTACCGCAAAACTTAGCACTAATGAAAAATTAATTATTGTTGTTGATGCGTTAGATGAAGTAGACCAAAAAGAAGGAGTAGAAAATATCTTATATTTACCGAAAACTCTGCCAAATAATGTTTATTTTTTCCTGACCAGACGACATTTTGAACCAACTCAAGAACGACTCTATACTGAAGGATTGAAAAAAGAATATTTAGATTTAACTGATAGTAAATATGACCAAGAAAATCAGCATGATATTCAAGAGTATATTCGCTTCTGTTTAAATGATGATCCAGAACACAAAGACGGATTACAAACTTGGATAGAAAACAAAAATATCAGTCCCGACGCTTTTGTGCAGCAGTTAGCAGCCAAGAGCGAAAATAATTTTATGTACCTGCGCTATGTTTTACCAGCTATAGCAGAGGGTAAATATAATGATTTGAATTTAAACCAATTACCCCAAGGTTTACAGGATTATTACCAAACTCATTGGAACCGGATGAATATGAATAATTCATCTAAAAAAATGAAAGTAATGATTCTGTTTATTTTAGTGGAAATTGGTACACCAATATCCGGTGAGATGATGTTTGATATCGTTAATGAAGATGAATGTGATGTGGATGATATTTTAAATGAATGGATTGAATATTTGAAACCGCAAACCATAGATGAAGATATTTGTTATAGCATCTATCATGCTAGTTTCTTAGACTTCTTGAAAGCCAAAAAAGAATTGAAACCAACTCGCAGATTATTTGAAGACGTAAATCAGCGCATTGTTGATTATTGGGAGAGGATACAGGGATGATAATAAAATTTTACGATTTCCGTAGGTTGGGTTAAGCGAAGCGCAACCCAACATAACATATTGATTCAAAAGGAGAAATTGAGATTGTAGTTAGCGAAGCACAACCACACACCCAATTTAATGTTGGGTTTCCTTACGTCAACCCAACCTACAGATATTAATTTTTATCAAAAATCTTATGCCAGCAACTAACAAAAAATCATTATCAGATAAATCCTATTCCCAAAAAGCTTATTTGGGTAAATTTCCTTATAATTTGGTAAACTCCGGTAACTTAACCAAATATTTCCAAACCCTCACAGATTATCAATTCATATCTAACAAAATCAATCATCCTGACTTTGGTATCCAAGCATTAATTGAAGATTATGATTTATTAGATGATACCCAAACCGCAACCCACCCAGACCAAACCAAAACCTTAAAATATATTCAAAGTGCTTTGCGACTGTCTGCACATATTCTCACCCAGGATAAACAACAATTAGTAAGTCAATTATGGGGAAGGTTACAAACCATTAAGACCCCAGCAATGCAAACCCTATTAACCCAAGCACAAAAAACTCAACCTCACCCTTGGTTGCGTCCCCTCACCCCCAGTCTCACCCAAGCAGGAGGAAGGTTACTCCGCACCCTCTCAGGTCATAGTCATTTGGTAAACACAGTAGCAGTGACAGCAGACGGAAAACGGGTGATTTCTGGTTCTGGTTCTATGGACAATACTGTGAAGGTGTGGAATTTAGAGACAGGGAAGCAA
>NZ_VIKZ01000041.1:21426-25562 GCF_009711985.1 Dolichospermum sp. UHCC 0260
TAGCTACTTTTAGTGGTGACAGTGACTTTCTTTCCTGTGCGGTTACACTAAATGGGTTAACAATTGTTGCGGGTGACGCTGGGGGAATGGTGCATTTTTTAAAGTGGGAAAATCCGGGAGCATGAAATGATGAATTTATCACCCAGACGACCAACTATGAATAATGCCATAGTTAATCACCAAGAATTTGCAGCCATAATTCACCAAAAAAGCGCGAATTTTCTCGGTCGTAATTTCGTGTTTACTGCGATTCATAATTTTCTCAATCGCTACAACCGGGGTTATTTCACTATTATCGGTCTACCCGGTAGCGGTAAAAGTGCAATTATTGCTAAATATATTAATCAAAACAATCCCCTAGAAAATCGCCAGGTAATTTATTACAACGCTGAACTAGAGGGGAAAAATCACGCTGAAGAATTTCTCAAATATATATGTTCTCAAATTATCGCCACATTTGATCAAATATCTCTGCCAAATTTACCCGATAGCGCTACAGAAGGGAGTTGGTTTTTATCTTTGCTTCTCCAACAAATCAGCGACAATTTACAACCAAATCAAAAATTAATTATTGCCATTGACAGTTTAAATTGCATCAATTCCCAATTACAACCACCAGGAACAAATATTTTTTATCTTCCCCGCTACATTCCCCAAGGGGTGTATTTTCTCCTTACCCGTCGTCGGTTTTTATCAGATAATTCTGGTTTATTAATAGAAGCACCGGTACAAAGTTTGCATTTAGCAGATTATCCACAGGAAAATAAACAAGATATTCAAAATTATATTCGGAGAAACCTAACCCCCCTAACCCCCCTTCCCTACGAGGGAATGGGAGAACAAGATGCTTCTAACTCCCCTTCTCCTATTACAGAAATAGAGGAAAAAAACTTGTCTAACTCCCCTCTCCTTGCAGGAGAGGGGTTGGGGGAGAGGTCAATCAAATCCTGGTTAAATACCCACCAAATAAATGAAGCAGAATTTATTACTAATTTAACCAACCGCAGCGAAAATAATTTCATGTACATCAGCCAAATCTTAGCTGCTATTACTAATAATTTTTATCCCCAACCTTCCCAAATAGGAACATCATTTCCACCACCATTAGAAACCTATTACCAACAACATTTAGAAAAAATGCTGGGTTCTCAACATCAAGATTTTCCCCTAGCAGTGTTGAAAGTTTTATCCCAGACAACACAACCCATATCAGTTACAGATATTGCTAATTCGCTAAATACTGATGAATATGATATTGAAGAATTATTAGAAAATTGGTTAGAGTTCTTGCAGATAGAAACTATTTCTGACTCAACTACCTACAAATTCTATCATGATAATTTCCGCCAATGGCTCATAAAATCTCTGTTTTGATCCTGTTCATCCTTTAATCCTGTACATCCTGATAGCGCAGCGTGGCGTATAACTCCTGCGTCGTCACGCAAGCTATAGCCATTTCTGACAATTTACCTAACTAGCCACTTAATATTACTAGCAAAAGCGCCTCGAAGGTAAATATAAAGATTTATGTAGGGCTGGCTGAATAAACCGAAAACCTAGATAGATTAAGAGTTTCCCGGTTAAAAAAGTGAATTAGGTGCAAGGAATAAGGATTGAAACCATTAAAAACCTATCACTTTCTGAAATTTGAGACTATTCTTCTCTCCTTCTAATTCTTCCTCCTGACTCGGTGACTCGGTGACTCGGTGACTCCTAGCCCTCACGAAAAGACTTTTTCAGCAAGCCCTATGTATTCTTTCCTAATTAGACATCTCCGAAAATGAATGTAGAGACGTTCTATAGAACGTCTCTACAAGGGTTTCAAACCACGCACATTTAATTACCGGAGATGCCTATTGTATTCATTAAGAATTGAAAATTATGCTTGTGAAAACAAATAAATCATTGTCACATATAGCAAGCAGTTACACTAATTAAAATTCTTAGGCGTGTTAGGTCTTATAGTAAATCTAAAAATTATGTTGTCAATGAGTGGTGAGACACCTTTGATTAATTTTCTCAGATAGTTTAGGATATGGCAGAAATTACAGCAATGTAGATTCAGTTACTATGATTGCAACGTTACCAACTTTTTTCTAGATATAGTTCGCAAAAACTTATACTAACCATCATCCCTGTGCGTTATTGTGCTGATTTTTAAAGAAAACTCTAGTCCGAATAGACATACCTATAGAGCCTTGAATAAGCTACTTTTGACAGGGAAATCTGTGAGGGTTATGGCTTGTCTCCTCCCCTTATTCATCTGGTGGGGGTGCAAGGCAGTACAAAACCAATTTGTACAACCACAAGCAATATTAGTTTTAGGCGGTTCTACCCGCTTACTAGAAAGAGAAAAGTTTACAGCCAAGTTAGCCCACCAATATCCAAATATACCCATTTGGATTTCTGGGGGCAGTCCACCTCAGCATACTAAAAAAATATTTGCTAATGCAGGAATTGATCCCCGGCGTTTAAACTTGGACTATGAAGCTGTAGACACGGTTACTAATTTCACTACTACAGTGGATGAATTACAATCTCGTGGCATCAAAAGTGTTTATTTAATTACATCTGACTTTCATATGCGTCGTGCTTGCATCGTTGGTGAAATTGTTTTAGGTAGTCGAGGCATGAATTTTAAACCCCTATCAGTTCCTTCCGCAAATTCACCAGAACCGATTGAAAAATCTCTTAGGGATGGTGCTAGGGCAGTTATTTGGTTAGCCACAGGTTATACAGGTGCTAATTATGCTAATAAAAATAAACCCTAATACATGAGAACAGAATGAAAAATCAAAAATTTTCAATTGTTCCCAATTCCCAATATCACCACAATTTGATACCCTAGCTTAAACAGTTTTGAGAGAAGTTAAAGCGTGGAAATTCAACTTGGGCGGGGAAAAGTGGCGCGTCGAGCCTATGGAATTGATGAAATTGCTTTAGTCCCTGGTAACAGAACTCTCGATCCGAGTTTAACTGATACCAAGTGGAAAATTGGCAATATTGAGCGAGAAATCCCCATTATTGCCAGTGCAATGGATGGTGTCGTTGATGTAAAAACGGCTGTTCGCTTGTCCCAATTGGGGGCATTGGGAGTAATTAATTTAGAGGGTATCCAAACTCGCTATGCTGACCCCGAACCGATTTTAGATCGGATTGCCTCCGTCGGCAAAGAAGAATTTGTCAGTCTGATGCAAGAATTGTATGCTGAACCAATAAAGCCGGAATTAATTGAAAAACGTATTCAGGAAATTAAACAACAAGGCGGTATTGCGGCAGTTAGCACAACTCCAGCCGGGGCAAGCAAATATGGTGAAATTGTAGCTAAAGCTGGAGCAGATTTATTTTTTATCCAAGCTACAGTAGTTTCTACTAATCACCTATCGCCAGAATCTATCACTCCCCTTGATTTAGCGGAGTTTTGTCGTTCTATGCCCATCCCTGTGGCATTAGGAAATTGCGTCACCTATGAAGTCACTTTGGAGTTGATGAAAGCTGGTGCAGCGGCAGTATTGGTAGGCATTGGACCTGGTGCTGCTTGTACTTCCCGTGGAGTGCTGGGTGTGGGCGTACCCCAAGCTACAGCGATCGCTGATTGTACGGCCGCTAGAGACGATTATTATCGGGAAACTGGGAAATATATCCCTATCATCGCTGACGGTGGTTTAATCACCGGGGGAGACATCTGTAAATGTATCGCCTGTGGTGCTGACGCTGTGATGATTGGCTCTCCATTTGCCAGAGCCGCCCAAGCCCCTGGGCGTGGTTATCACTGGGGTATGGCAACTCCCAGCCCGATATTACCGCGAGGGACTCGGATTCGCGTAGGTACAACTGGAACTCTAGAACAAATACTCACAGGTCCAGCCGGCTTGGATGATGGTACTCATAATCTTTTAGGAGCTTTAAAGACCAGTATGGGAACTTTAGGCGCTAAAAACATTAAGGAAATGCAGCAAGTTGAAGTTGTCATTGCTCCTTCTCTACTGACCGAAGGTAAGGTTTACCAAAAAGCCCAACAGTTAGGTATGGGTAAATAACTCATTCGTGTCAGTGGTCAGTGGTCGAGTGGTCAGTGGTCAGTGGGTCATCGTTAAGGGTTTTCTGCTGACAACGGACAACGGACAACTGTACGG
>NZ_VIKZ01000041.1:25698-29951 GCF_009711985.1 Dolichospermum sp. UHCC 0260
AACAACAACTTTGAGAATGACTGGAAAAATCACATATCTAGCCTACAATAGAGGTGGCGGAGACAAATGTTTCCGTTCACTCCTCACACCACACTCCGCCCGGACTAATGTTCGGGCGGTTCCTTATGGTCTGCATTAGTTTTCTAGTTTTTTTGCAAATGTATATCCTTTATCTCTAAGAGGATGTTTTTGCTATGGTAGAATTTTCACCAAGCTCAGAAATATCTCATGTAAAGGTTTTTAGGTATGTCAGCAGCGACAAACGTTACAGATGCAAGTTTTAAGGTAGATGTCCTCGAAAGTGAAGTTCCCGTATTAGTTGATTTTTGGGCCCCTTGGTGTGGTCCATGTCGTATGGTAGCTCCTGTTGTCGAAGAAATTGCCGAGCAGTACGAAGGACAAATTAAGGTTGTGAAAGTCAATACTGATGAAAATCCGAATATTGCTAGTCAGTACGGTATTCGCAGTATTCCTACATTAATGATTTTCAAAGATGGAGACAAGGTAGATATGGTTGTCGGTGCTGTACCTAAAACCACTTTAGCTACCACTTTGGAAAAGTATCTTTGAAGCCCAATAGACAACAAACTCTCCTTGAGTTATTCATTTACCGAAAAATTGGGTTTAAAGCCCCGTCGTTCTCCGACGGCTTTCAATTAATTAGTGTACCAATACACTATACTAATGATAGTGGAAAGGTAATCAACCACTTAAAAAACCTTGTCGTCGAAAGACACCTGAACCTTGACAATTAAATCTATGCGGTTCTACTGCATTGTTCACGTTTTCCTCCTAGCAGTAGGTAAAAGATTTATACCGAGCGTGACGACTCAGATTTTTGAACTATTTGTTTCAAACTAAACAGGACTTGCAGCAATGCAACTAGGGTAGGGCATACCCAAAGTTAACGCTTGGGGAGAGTCCCACCTCGCTCGCTAGGTAACGCAAGGAACCTAGTTTAAGTGGTCTCGTTGAACCAAGAATCCCCGTCGATTTATCGTGGGGAGTGTCAAGGGACGAAAATGTTGCTTTGCCTATATTTCTTAAATAATAGAAAAAGCCTGGTTTCAGTAACACTTTCGGACATTTCCGTTGTGATTGTTAGTCAAGTAAAGCTTAGTTACTGAGAAGCCTGTATTGTAATAATTACGGTCAATATAGGAAGTATCATGTAAAATAACGTAAGTTGCTAGTACGGTGAGGCAAACGTCAAAAAGCATATTACATCAGCCCTTTAGGGATTTTTAATTATTGTTAGTTGACCTACCCTTTACTGTATTAGCAACTTTGGTTAAAATATAATGCCATTATTGCGGCAGTAAGTATGACCTCTGAAGCGTCCTTTTCTTCATTAGATTCTCTTCAAGCGGATATTGCGGAATTAATAGACCGTTTACCGACACTAAAACATCGGCAATTTATTCAGCAGTCCCTATCTACAATTTTGCGTCTTGCTGATAGTGATATTGAACGTCTTGATTGGAAAATATTATCTGCTGCTTTAGCAGATATGGAATGTGGTTTCCAGTTATTTTATAACTACCGTCATGTGCGGAAAATTACTATTTTTGGTTCAGCGCGTCTAGCACCAGATACACCAGCATATCAAGTGGCTCTGCAATTTAGTCGGGCTGTTTCTGCGCTAGGATTTATGATTATGACAGGTGGTGGTGGTGGGATTATGCAAGCTGGTCAAGAAGGCGCTGGGAGGGAAAATTCCTTTGGTTTAAATATTCAGTTACCTTTTGAGCAACAAGCTAACCCAATTATTGAAGGTGATGCTAAACTAATTAATTTTAAATACTTCTTCACTCGCAAGTTATTTCTTCTGAAAGAAAGTGATGCTGTGGCTTTGTTTCCTGGTGGTTTTGGCACTCAAGATGAGGCTTTTGAATGTATGACATTGAGCCAAACAGGTAAATTTGGTCCAGTTCCTTTGGTGTTAATTGATCAACCAGGGGGTGATTATTGGCGTTCTTGGAGTCAATATATTGATGAGAAATTGGTAAAAACAGGGCTTGTTAGTCCAGATGATCCGAGTTTGTACACTATTACAGATAATCTTGAAGTTGCCTGTAATGCTATTACTGGATTTTACCGAGTTTATCATTCTAGTCGTTATGTTGGTGACAAGTTGGTGATCCGGTTGCAAGAAGATTTATCAGATGCTCAAGTGGAATTACTTAATACTCAGTTCCGTGATATTTTGCTGACAGGTGAAATTGTGAAAAGCCAAGCATTACCACAGGAAGAACAAGATGAAACATCTAATTTGCCTCGGTTAGTTTTAAATTTTAATCAACGAGATTTAGGGCGTTTATATCAAATGATTGGGGTAATTAATCAGGTGGGTGTTCCCACTCCAGAGGAATTGGCACATCCAGAAAGAAAGTAACCTAAGTAGGTCGGCGTTAAAAATTATCGTTGTGGAAAGGCAAGAGGCAAGAGGCACTCATGCAAGAGTGAAGAGGTTTTTGGAGATTTTACTTTTCTTTACACAATTTGGTTTTATTATGTTGACCTACTTATACCAAGTTATTAATTAGCCAAAATATTTTATTCCTAATAAATGAAACTTGCACTATGGGAATACCTGTGCTATTTTTCTGCAATGCTAGGGTTGTTCGCGTTAGGGTTGCAGAGCAATCAGCATTAAATCAAACAGATCCGTTGGGTTGCGCTGTCGCTTAACCCAACCTACGAAAAATGGACAAGGTATTGCATAAGTAATAATTTTGGGAGAAACTTAACTCTGTTGACTCGGTGAATTATTACTTTATTATGACTCAATACTGATAAATATAATCAGGCTCGTATATTGGTATAAGTTGCTAAGAAAAGAGGGAATTAAAAGTTAAAAATAGTCTCACAATATAGCTTACGCTTACGAACTTAAAGAAAACTCTTACCAATTAACCAATACAGGAATTTAAATATGCTGGAATTATTAGGATCAGGTTTGTTTTCTCTATGGCTAGAAATGGCTAAGGTGCCAATTCAACCCTTAGAAGCCTTGAGTGTCTTGGCTTGGCAAGGTAGCTCTAACTTGATTCTTGTCCCTGATCCCAGCCCAGCAGGTGCTATTACAGTCCAAGAATATCTCAAGGGTTTAATCACATCAAAATTAATTGACCAAACTCTCATGTCCTCTCAGGGGATTTGGTTGCAGTCGGGACCAATGCTAATGGCTAATCATCAAGGGACTGTACCTTTATCCGCTGCTTCCTTAACTAAAGTTGCTACTTCGTTGGTAGCTTTTAAAGCTTGGGGACCCAATCACCAATTTGAGACTTTAGTTAGTAGCACTGGACCGTTAGTAAATGGGGTGGTGCAGGGTGATTTGGTGATTACTGGTAGTGGTGATCCGATGTTTGTGGGGGAGGAAGCGATCGCTCTGGGAAATACTCTGAATAAAATAGGTATTAAGCAAGTTAAGGGAAATTTGGTAATTACTGGGGCTTTTGCCATGAATTTCCAACGTCATCCCCTGCTTGCCGGTCAATTACTCAAACAAGCACTAAATCACCAAACTTGGTCGCGTTCTGTGGTTTTCCAATACTCAATTATGCCCAAAGGAACACCTAAACCCCAAGTGATTATTGCTGGTAATATTAAAGTGGAGCTTCAACCTAAAGTTGGGCAAACTTTACTGGTACGTCATCTTTCCTTACCTTTGCAAAAAATCATTAAGGAAATGAACGTTTTTAGTAATAACGATATTGCGGAAATGTTAGCCGATTCTGTGGGAGGGGCAGATGTAGTTAGCACCACAGCATCCCAACTTGCTAGATTCCCAAAGTCAGAAATTCTCTTGATTAATGGTTCTGGTTTAGGGAAAGAAAATCGAATCTCTCCCAGAGGTGTTTGTGCTATGTTCATGGCATTGCAACGGGAAGCTAGTTCCTATCAGTTGACTTTGGCTGATTTATTTCCCACCTCTGGACTAGACCACCGAGGGACAATACATTCTCGACATATGCCAAAAGCGACTGTGATGAAAACCGGTACTCTCAATGATGTTAGTGCTTTAGCTGGAGTTGTCCCCACACGCGATCGCGGTTTGGTGTGGTTTACAATTATCAATCGTGGGGGAAATGTATCAGCTTTTCGGACTGAACAAGATAAACTTCTCCAACATTTAGAAAAAGAATTAGAAGTATCTACTGATATTCCGGCTACCCTCACACCTCATTTAGATAATTCTTTACCAAAATTTGGTGCAGCCAATCGTAATGAAGTTTTGTATAAAAGCT
>NZ_VIKZ01000041.1:30170-38012 GCF_009711985.1 Dolichospermum sp. UHCC 0260
CCGTACAGTTGTCAGTTGTTAGGAAGAAGGGAGAAGAAGAAGATAATTTCTCCCCTACTCCCCTACTCGCCCTACTCCCCCTACTCCCCTACTCGCCCTACTCCCCCTACCTTCCTTCCTGGGGGATAATTTCTGTTACCACTCTGCGTCCAGAATTACCACCTTTGACAACAATATTTTCTGTTTCTAAATTACCGACGGCTGTTTCCCCTTGGAAAGTTAATTTTGGTTCAATTTGACGATAAACGATATTTCCCTGCGCTTCTAACAATTTTTTATCTAAATACCAAGTAAGTTGATTTGATTTTAAAGACTGACGACGTTGCCCAACTGCATTCACATTACCAGTGAGATATACCTTATTTTCTGGTATTTTCATTTGTCCCTGATTAGCAGTGACAGTGACATTTTCAGCAGATTGGAATATCCGAATGGGAGAATTTGTGGTGATATTTTCTTTCTTAATATTCCAGGTAATTGAGTTACTAATAATTTGTATCAATGGATCTAATAACTCTAATTTTGCCTGTGGTTGGAGAATGGCAATTTGAGTTTTTAAATTAATTTCTGCGGCATTACCGTTACCACGTCCAGTGATTTTGTTATCCTTATATCTTTCTATTTGGATTGGGCGATCGCTAAATAATTTCTCCTCCTTAATATGCCACATTAAATGATCAGTTCGCATTTGCAACTGTGGATCTGTAGATTTTGCGAATACTCCCCCTGAAAATTCTACCCGTTGTTCACGAGTTTTGATCTTTGCTTCTTGAGCTACAGCTTGTAATTGTTTATGACTACCATTTAACTGATTGCGAACAATCAATAAATCTTCTTGAGGTCGCCATTCTAACTCATTACCTTGGAAAACAATCCCATTGCGGGGATCGGTAGCTACAATTTTACCTTTAAGAAAAAGTTGCTTACCATCTTGCTTAATATCAGCCTTATCTGCTTTAATTTGGTAGACAACTTTTCCATCTTGGTAAAGTTCTCCTTGAGGACTTTCTGCCTCACCAATTTGCTTATCTGTAGTGTATTTTGCTTCTTTGGCTTTAACTTTCCAAATTGGTTTCCCTACCTCATCAAACTGTTCTAAAGCCACACCGAAAAAAGTTAACTTAGTGTCATCCTCCTTTGGAGATGGATTATCAGTTTTTGATTGAGTTGGTGATGGATTACCGCAAGCAGACAAGCATAAACCTAAACACAAGATCAAAGGCAGATAAAACAAATTAGTTGGTAATCGCAACCCAAAAAATGAATAAAAGTGGGGAGAATGATTTTTAGATCCCCTTTGATGTTTTGCATCTTGTCTTCTATTCTCCCTACCTTGTGCATATTGCATTATTCTGGAACTTCTAAATGTCTACTATTATCTCGATGATCGTCTAAAAAGCCCATACTAGACAATGGCCGATATGGATAACTTTGACGGGGAGTTTTTTGGATATCTTCTTTGATAGCTTCTAAATCAATATAGCGATCGCTCACATTAATTAAACTATCACTAGTCATAGAACGCAAACTCACCACCTCTACCCTCACACCACGATAGCTCACAGAATTGACAGCATAAGCCAAATCACCGTCACCGCTGACTAAAACTGCGGTATCATAGGAATCGCACAAAGCCATCATATCAACAGCTATTTCTACATCTAAGTTAGCTTTTTTAGAGCCATCTGGTAATTGCACCAAATCCTTAGCAATAACTCGATAACCATTGCGACGCATCCATAACAAAAAGCCCTGTTGCTTCTCATTTGTCCGATCTACACCTGTGTAGAAAAAAGCGCGTAACAGCCTTGATCCACCAGTTAAACGGCACAATAACTTAGTATAATCAATTTCGATTCCCAGTTGAAGCGCCGCATAAAATAAGTTTGAGCCATCAATAAAGATAGCCACCCGACCCCGATTTTCCAAAACTTGTTCTGGCGTAAATATTGAGTCGTTTTCAAAATTGTTCAACATTATTGTCATACCTTGTGTTGTTATCCCTGTGATGATAGAAATTTCTAACTATCTGCTTATTAGAGTTGCTAATGATAAGTCTCCGGGGCTAATACATCAGGAATCTTCAATCATCAGTAAAACTGTTTTGATTATTTACTTCCTTGATCTACTATTAAGATGTAATTAATAGCCCCGAATTCTTTGGTTTTTTAAGAAATTCGCAGTTCCCAAAATTAATCTTTTATTTTGATGTTTCTATCCGTTTAAAAACTGGTTTTGGTGTTCCCAATATTTGTTGTTCGGATAATATTCCCCAGGTTGAGTGGGTACAAAAAGGAGCTAAAATTGCACTTTCTTTTTGTTCATTAAAATTGATCCCCCAGCCTAATTGCTGATAAATATCACTGCTGATATTAGGAATAATTGGGGATAGAAGATAAGCTGCTAATCTTACAGATTCCAGAACCGCATATAGCACCGCTTCCACTTCCTCCTGTTTACCTTGTTTATATAATGACCAAGGGGCTTGATCATCTATAAATTTATTACTGGCTTGCACCAGAGATAAAATGTAGTGACAGGCTTCATTGAAAGCTAATGCTGTGTATGCTTGTTTCACCTTTTCTCCCAACTGTAACCCTATCGCTTTCAAAGGATTTTCCGATGGAATGTCTGAATGGCTAATGGACGGTACTTGACTAGCGCAGTATTTCTTCACCATGTTTAAAGTCCGATTTAACAAATTACCTAAATCATTTGCTAAATCTGCATTCAAAACATTAATGAACCTAATTTCATTAAAATCGCCATCTTTCCCAAATTCGATTTCCTTAAGGAAGTAATAACGAACGGCATCACTACCATAATTTTCCACTAAAGCGATAGGATCAAGAGTATTACCTAAAGTCTTGCCCATTTTTTGACCATCTTTAGTTAAAAAACCATGTCCAAATACCCTGTCTGGTAAAGGTAAAGCCGCTGACATCAACATTGCTGGCCAGTAGACAGCATGAAAGCGTAAAATATCTTTACCAATCAAGTGCAGATTAATCGGCCACCATGTTTGTAAAGCATTAGCTAAGGTTGGTTCTGCATCTGGTTCTAACAATGCTGTAACATAACCTAGCAAAGCATCAAACCATACATATAATGTATGTTGAGAATCCACAGGTACGGGAAAACCCCAATCAAGATTTACCCGCGAAATCGAAAAATCCTGTAAACCTTGGGTGACAAAATTGAAAACTTCATTTCGTCTGCTGACAGGTTGGATAAAATCTGGGTGAGATTGATAAAATTCCTCCAACTGAGTTTGATATTTAGACAAGCGGAAGAAATAGTTCTGCTCATCTCGCCACTCTACTTGTTTGTTAGTATGAATGGGACAGTGTTTATCTGCGAGTAAATCCCGTTCTTCCTTAAACTCTTCACAGGAAACGCAGTACCAACCCTTTTGTTCTCCTTGGTAAATATCGCCATTTTCCCAAACCCGCTGGAAGAACTCTTTAACTATGGCTTGGTGACGGGGTGCTGTAGTTCGACTAAAGCGGTCATATTGAATATCGAGTAAATCCCACAATCTGACAAAACTGGGGACAATTTCATCACAAAAATCCTGTGGTGGTTTTCCTAAACTCGCTGCTGAACGCTGAATTTTTTGACCATGTTCATCTGTACCTGTAATTAGTAGCACCTGATGCCCCTGCAAGCGATTAAATCTGGCTACTACATCCGCTGCTATAGTTGTATAAGCACTGCCAATATGGGGGACATCATTGACATAGTATAGTGGTGTGGTCAGTGCAAAAGTCTTTTCTGTTTTATTCACAAGATTCATGGACAATAAAAGCAAATTATTATTAATCAGTTTTCTCTATTAATAATCTAGATTATCTAGACAAAACTACGCAATTATATAACATTGCTACTGTTTTTTTCAAACTCCTTCTGGATGATAACAAGTTTATGGACTGAAGAATTGTTTAATTACTTCTATAAATTCACCTGATTTCTGGCCAAATCAGCGAAAGTATTTACTAATTAATAATCATGGTAAAACCTGTTTCTTGCATTGGTAGTTACAGGGAATACACTAACTGAAACTCTAGCGATATAAATAATTGTGTGGATCTAATTCCCATATCAGATTCTCCCAGTAATAGTTGACAAAACTGTTAAGCATTAAGCATTAAGCTAACAGCTTTAAAGGTGAAAATACAGAAAATTAACCATAATTTCCTGGGTGTAAGCTGTAACTTCCAGGAAATAAATATTTCCTTTTCTTTGTTATTCCTGCTTTTGGCTGACTGCTAATAGTTGAATACAGCACCAATCTGACACTATTGCCAGTGAGGAGGATTTAACGCTTTCACATACTTATATATGATGAATACAAATCGCCATAAATTCTGTAATCATGGTTTCAGAGTGGGTTATTTTTTATGTGGAAAGGTTGATTTTAGACAAAGCAAAAAGGATAAAAATTTCGGCACAATCCCTATCTGGATAACGGAAAGGGTAAAGTTAAAGATAGAGTAGACGAATAAAAATCAGCAAAATGCCAGCAGTTGATCCTCAACCTTGTTTTTTAACTCCAAAACCAGTACAATCAAATTCCCCGTTATTCATCTATTTACCAGGAATGGATGGGAGTGGTGAATTATTGCAAACCCAAATCTCTGAATTAGCCTCTTGTTTAGATATTCGTTGCTTGGCTATACCCAAAAACTATCTTGCGACTTGGGACGTTTTAGCAAGGAATGTTTTGGACTTGATTCACGCTGAATTGGAAACAAGCTGTCAACGCCCAATATACCTATGTGGTGAATCTTTTGGTGGTTGTTTAGCAATGCAAGTCGCAATTCAATCACCGCAGTTATTTAAACGGATTATTTTAATTAATCCCGCTTCATCTTTGCACCAGCAATTCTGGTTTAATTGGATATCCCAGATGACTCAGTTTGTGCCATCATCCCTATTTAATCTGGGTGCATTAGGGTTATTACCGTTTCTGGCATCATTAGCACGGATTTCTCAAAGCGATCGCTATAGACTGCTTACAGCTATGCGTTCCCTGCCCTCAGCAACGGTAAACTGGCGTTTATCATTGCTGCGAGATTTCCACGTTGATAAGAACGATTTACAACGGCTAACACAAGAAATTTTACTCATTGGGAGTGGTAGCGATCTTTTATTGCCTTCCGTCAGTGAAATCGCCAGATTAGCGGAGATATTACCAAATAATCGGACATTTCTCCTCCCAAATAGCGGTCATGCTTGTTTACTAGAGAAAGATGTGAATCTCTATCAAATTCTCAAAGATAACGATTTTTTAGAATTTAATATTAATACACCAAAATTTATCACATCAACAGCAAGTTCCATGATCACCAAGTCTATGTGAAGCTTAATTACGTTACTACAGGGGCAATTCATGTACCTGGCTTTCTGAAGAAATTGCCCCTATAATCTGTAATTACTATCGGTGGGTTTTCCCACTTCCCACAGTATTCTGTAAGATCCGTTTGCCTTTGGGAGATGAATACCCAGTATTTTTAGAGGTTTGTATTGCCTCTTTGACAAGGGTAGCTAGTTCTTCTAACTGGCTAATCGCTTCCGCACCTTCTAATTTCATTAATTCCCGATCATCACGCATTTCTGTCCAAGTAATTCCATAGTCGGATACTAAAAAGCGAATTAGATGGTTGTCTCCTAAGCTGACCATGAAGGATGCACTGTTCATCTGATTGCCGCAAGTATAGCAGGAAGCAGGATAACCATGCCGTTCTAGTACAACCGCTAAGGCTTGCAAATTCATTACCAAATCTTGAATAAATTGTCTATGTTCGTTTGCTAGTCTTAAAAACACTTGTCCCTCCAGACACCACAGTCAGTTGAGTTTATTTTATATTTTCTTTAGATTTTCTCATAAACTGGCATTGTAGAATAGTATTCACAATTTTTAGCAGTTTATGAGTTCGTTAATTAGTTAACTTGTTTAGGTTAGTGGATAACGATTCTTTAAGCAGTATCAAACTATTCAATTTTTCAGGTACTTATAGCAAACACAGGTACTAAAATTTACATTTTGGTTTCCCCGATCTGTCAGAATCGTACTTGATAAAATTGAGACGTTTTTAGCCTAACTTAAATCCACTCATAGTCAAGTTCGTTAAATCTATGTATTGAACTATCACAGACGATATAAAGCTGAATTGAGATGATTTATTCACTCTAGCACTTATTTTCGTTGCTTGTATTTTTGTCTCCATTTCAAATAAACCTCATATCATATAACATAGATTGAGATTAACGCAACTAGTAAATATACTTAGTTAATACATTACTTTTAATATATATATATTTTTAATCTCCGCTATAACACTGATCTTAATATGAGAGAAGCTGGTTTTCAGAAAGTATAATATTTTGTCTGAATCAGGATAACCAGGATTATAGGATTAACAGGATAATTTTACTCGCAATATTCTTAGCTATTAATACTTTGAGGATGAATAATGGTAATTTCTGGAACAGCTATAAAATCTTTGGGGTTTAAAGTTAAAATATGGCTGATATTATGAGCAAGCATCACTGCTAATATGTGTATATCGTGAGTGCGTTTACCAGAAATATTATATGTTGTTACTAAGTTCAACCAAATAGAAAATACATCTGGTGTTTCTTCTATTAAATCAAATTGATTTATTAGCATTTGTACTGCTTGAGTAGTTTGTTCTATATTCCATCCTAAGCCATTAACGTTAACAGGACGAGTTGCAACAACCCAAAATTCAATAATTACTTGAGAGGTAATAAAACATTGACCACCTCGTAATAAAATTTCAGAAATAGTATTCCGTATCAGGTTGTATTCCAGAGATTGAAAATTTGCAAATCTAAGAATAATATTGGTATCAAGTAAATAGCTTTTCATATTCCTCTATCATCATAAATATTTTCTCGACGCAGTGCTTCATCTGATAGTGTAATACTACTTTGAGGAAATTGAGATAACCATTCTTGAAATTGTGCTACTTTTTCCTCTGATGTTAAATTTTGCTGTTCTGCTGAGGGAATTATATTTCTGTGAGAAAGTTTAGATAAAAAAAGTTTTTGATCTTCGGGAGTTAATTTGGAAACAATTTCTACAAGGGAGTTAACAAGTTGTACATTCATAATTATTTATGTCATTTACCAGGTTATAGGCAATATTGTACTGTATTTTAATTATAAACTCTAAACTGTCAGAATCAGGATATCCAGGATTTAAGGATTTATAGGATTGTTATTTGATGATTAATGACTCAGTTTATAATTTTTTGTCAGAATCAGGATAACCAGGATTAAAGGATTGACAGGATTGTTATTTGATGGTTGATGACGATTTACTTAATAGACATCTGGTGAAAATTAAATATGCGTGACTTACAACCCTTGTAGAGAAGTTCCATGGAACGTCTCTACATTCTTTTCTGGAGATGTCTAATATTTTGTCTGAATCAGGATAATCAGGATTATAGGATTTACAGGATTGTTATTTGATGATTACTAGACATAAATGATGTATTGATTATTACAGTAATTTTATACAAATTAACCTTTTGTCTGAATCAGGATAACCAGGATTCTAGGATTTACAGGATGGTTATTTGATGATTACTAGAGGTAAATGATGTATTGATTATTACAGTAATTTCATAAAAATTAACCTTTCTCTATCCTAATCATCAACAACTAACCAATAATCAAACAATCACATCCTGTACATCCTTAAATCCTTGACATTCTGATTCTGACAATCTTAAAATTATGTAAACAAATAACGAAATGCCCTAAATATGCTATTTTAAATACAGCATACATGAAACCAACGATTAACCA